>CAZILI010000019.1:10708-19905 GCA_964539965.1 uncultured Burkholderiales bacterium
CGTAGATCTCAAACACGGCTTCCAAACTCGCGGCAGACCCGTTGTGAAAATACGGCGCGCGCGAGGCGAGCGCGCGCAAGATGGGTCCCTTGAAGCGGCCGATATCTTTGCATTTGCCGGTGATGAGGGCGCGCCCAGGATCGGTCGTCTTGATCAGCTCACCGCTGGCAATGCAGCGCAAGGAATACAGCGGCATATCGGGCGTGCGGCGCGATTCGTCGGTAAGTCCCAAGTCAAGCGGCGCGGGAACGGAATGATGACCGATGTTGGGACTATCGTGACAGACCGTGCAAGTACCGGCGATACTGGCGGCGCCGAGTTCGTCGTTCAATCCTTTTACGCCGGTAATGCTGATGGGCTTGGTGTTGAAGATCGCCTCGCCCCGCGCCACAGAACGACGCGCTTCGCTCTTGGGATCATTGCCGGTAAGCCCCGCCCAACCCTTGAACAGATCGAATACGTTCGGATCGAACGCAGCGCCGGTTGGGTTCAGCCCAAGCGGATCGTTGATACCGAGGAAAAATGCTTGCGTTGCCACCGCTTCCGGTCCGCCGGTGGCGCCCTCGTCGGTGGCTCCCGCGCTGTTGTCGAACGCTTGAGCGGTGACCATGTTCAACTGAAATTCGGCAATTTGCTCGCGCTCTGCCTGCGTCAAATCGCGCGTGGCTTGTGCATGGCCGCGGGTCGCGTCGTTCGCCTGGTGCACGAGATTCTCCCGTACGCTTTGATTCGGCGGACTCTCGCGACCATCCCACATCACGGTGCTGAGAAACTTGACGTTGGTGGATGGCAATGGGCGCCGGAACAATGACAGCTCCTTGGCGCTGGCGAATCCATACGGATCGTCCACCGCCTCGAGCGTGAACTCCGCGTTTGCCGGCAGCGGTATGCCGACGCGGATCAGCCCCTTGGTCAGCAGCATGGAGTAGGCTTCGCGCCTCGCATCGACGCTCGAGACGTCGGCGTTGGGCGAATTCGAGCCGTCTACCGTACGAAAGAGCGGGTCGGTGCCGCCGGTCGCGTCGAATCGTTCTTGCACCAGGGCCGGCGTAATGGTCCAGCCGGAAGCCGCCTGGTGGCAGGTCACGCACGCGCGCCCGTTGCTGCCGAGGCTCTTGAAGAACGGGTGATCGGTCGAAAAATCGCCCTGGCTCGACACGCTACGGTGTGAGCCGCTCGCGTTCACGAACGCTTGCAACTGCGTCGACGATTGTCTGCTCGAGTCGCCCGAGGAGCCGCCGCCACATGCGGTGAGCAACACACACAACAGCAAACCCACATCTGTCCGGCGCGACATAGTGCCCTCCTATTCACGAAAGTGCGCGTAGGTCGATAGGTGGGCAGCTGAGGTTCAAGGCAGGTTTCACTACCCCCTGGACGGGGGGCATGAGCGGCGTAACTCAACGGCCTATGACAGATGGCCGTCGCGGACCCGGAAAATTGCGCGGGCCGGAGATTTCGCACGGCCTCGGCGGCTTCGTTGCCGCGTGCGCCGCGAGGGGCCGCGACCCCTACGTCGTTTGATATAGATCAAGGCTGAACGGGTGGGCACGATCGTAAAGTGCCGTGATGGCCTCCCTCGCCGTCGCCACGGGTGTTCGGCCCCGTCGAACGGTTGCCGCCTCGGCGGCCCGTCGTGCTCTTGAGCGGGTGGAAGGTGGGTTCGATACCCTGTTCGGCGCCGACAACCCCCTGCGCCACTTAGGCGGGTTGTCTTTCTTCTTTTTCTGGGTCGTGAGCGCGAGCGGGCTGTATGTCTATGCCCTGTTCGACACCAGCGTGGTCGGCGCCTACCACTCGGTCGAATCGATGAGCCAGCAGCGCTGGTATCTCGGCAGTCTCGCGCGCAGCCTGCATCGCTATGCCGCCGACGCGCTTACCGTCACGGTCGGCCTGCATCTGGCGAAGGAGTGGATCGCCGGCCACTATCGCGGTTTTCGCTGGTTTTCGTGGGTGAGCGGCGTGCCCCTGCTGTGGCTCATGTATGCGTCGGGCATCGGCGGCTATTGGCTGGTATGGGACCGACTGGCCCAGTTCTCACTGACCGCCACCATGGAGTGGCTCGACTGGTTGCCCTTGTTCGCGCAGCCGCTGGTTCGCAACTTTCTGTCGGCCGATCAAATGAGCGATCGGTTCTTTTCTCTGCTCATTTTTCTCCATATCGGCGTACCCCTCGTGCTGCTGCTGGGCATGTGGCTGCACATTCAGCGCTTGAGCTATGCCGCCACTTATGCGCCGCGGCGCTTGGCGATCGCCAGCTTGGCGGCTCTACTGGCGCTTGCTCTCGCAAAACCGGCAGCGAGCCACGCTCCGGCCGACCTGTCGAGCGCGGCCGCTTCGGTGCATCTCGACTGGTTCTATCTATTCATCCATCCCCTCACCTACGAGACTTCGGCCGCGCTGGTCTGGCTGGTTGCCACGGCCGCCACCGTATTGCTGATGCTGCTGCCCGTGCTGGCGCCGGCCAAGCGAACACCTGTCGCCGCGGTCGATCTCGACAATTGCAACGGCTGCGGCCGCTGTGCGAAAGACTGCCCCTACGCGGCCGTGATCATGCAGCCGCGCACCGATGGCCGGCGCTATGCCCGGCAGGCCACGGTCGCGGCGGAGCTCTGCGCCAGCTGCGGCATCTGTGCCGGCGCCTGCCCTTCTTCCACTCCGTTTCGCAGCGTGGCAAAGCTCGCGAGCGGGATCGACATGCCGCAGGCTCCCATCGACGCCTTGCGCGCCACCCTGCGCGATCGGCTGCTGCGCCTGAGCGGCGGCGGCAGCGGCAAGCTGGTCATATTCGGTTGCGACTGCGCGTGTGATGTTCACAAGCTGCAAGACGAGCGCACCGCTACATTGAGCTTGCTATGCACCGGCATGCTGCCGCCGGCGTTCATAGAGTACGCGCTGCGGCACGGCGCCGACGGGGTCGTCATCAGTGGATGCCGTGATGGCGCGTGCGCCTATCGGCTCGGCAACCGATGGACGATCGAGCGCATCGAAGGCACGCGCGAACCGCATCTGCGGCGCAGCGTGGCGCGCCGACGCGTGAGCATCGCTTGGGCGGGTGCGCTCGATCTCGCGCGACTCAGACAGGACGTAGAGCGCTTCAGGGCGAGCCTGCGCGCGCCGGCCGAGGAACCGATGCGGGCAATCTCATGAACTCGGACGAACTCACTCTAACTTCGCACTGGGCTACCGAATCAGCGCAGCCGCGGCGGGACTTTGCGCTGCCGCTGCCCGCCGGCGCGCGCCGTACGCTCGCCGTGGGCTGGCTGTGCCTCGGCCTGGTCGCATTGCTCGCCGCCGGCGTGTTTTCCGTCTTACTAGTGGTATCGCGCACGCCGTATGTGCAAGGGCTGTTGCCGGTAGCGGATTTCTTTCGCGTCGCCTTGGTGGTACACGTCGATTTCTCGGTGCTGGTTTGGTTTCTCGCCTTCGCCGGAGTGCTTTGGAGCCTGAACGGCTCACCGCGGCTGCTATGGCTCGGTTGGTCGTCGATGGCCTTGGCAAGCGCCGGAGCAGCGCTGATGGCGCTGGCACCGTTTCTCGGCCGGGGCCCGGCGGTCATGAGCAACTACATCCCGGTGCTGCAGCAGCCGCTCTTCCTGACTGGCCTCGCCGTGTTCGCGCTAGGCTTCGCCGTGCTGGTGTTGCGCAGCATGCTAGCCGCGCCGCGGGTAGGCGTGCGCCCCGACGGCGCCGCCGCGCTGCGGTTCGGATTGAACACGGCGGCGATTTCGGGCGCCGTGGCCTGCCTTGCATTCATGTGGTCCTATCTGGCGCTGCCGAGCGGGCTGGACGGCAAAGCCTACTTCGAGCTGCTGTTTTGGGGCGGGGGTCACGTGCTGCAATTCACCTACACGCTTTTGATGATGGTCGCCTGGCTGTGGCTCGCCGGCGCCATCGGCGCGCCAGTGCCGCTCACGCCCCGCGTGACACTGCTGCTGTTCGGCGTCGGCCTGGGGAGCGCTTTTGTCACGCCCGTCGTGTATCTGGCCTATGACATCGCCTCTGTCGAGCATCACCGCTGGCTCACCTGGATCATGCGTACCGGCGGCGGGCTGGCGATCGGCCCGTTGGTATTGGCGCTCGCGCTCGCCTTGCTACGCGCCCCGCGCGCAGACGAGTCGGCGCGGCCGTTGCGGGCCGCCCTCGTAAGCTCGCTCGCCCTGTTCTCGGTCGGAGGAGCGATCGGGTTCGCGATTTCCGGCAGCAATGTGAAGATCCCCGCTCACTATCACGGCTGTATCGTCGGCGTGACCCTAGCCCTCATGGGTGTGACCTATCACCTGTTGCCGCAGTGGGGAGCGCGACCCGTTTCGGCAAAGTGGGCCACGCGGCAGGCGTACGCGTACGCCGGCGGACAACTCATGCATGTTGCCGGCCTGCTGTGGTCGGGCGGCTATGGCGTGCAGCGCAAGGTAGCCGGTGACGCGCAGGTGTTGCGCACCGCGCAAGAAATCGCGGCGATGGCGATTATGGGCCTGGGTGGCCTTATCGCTATCGTCGGCGGCATGATGTTCCTGCTGATCGTCGGGCGGGCATGGCTCGCGGGCGTCGATGGTCACCGCCGCTGACTCGATGCGTCTGCAGCGGCTGTTGAGCCGGACGGCGCTGGCCGCGGCATGCTTGGTGCTCGTGGTCGTCAGTTCGAGCGCCTACCTGCGGCTGTCGCAATCGGGACTGGGCTGCGAAGACTGGCCGCGCTGCTACGGCCGCAGCGACATGCAAGACCTGCCCGGGCAGCCCGCACCGCAGACACGCGCCTTGGTGCGAGTGGCTCATCGCGTGGCCGCGATGATCGTGTTCGTCCTCAACCTGTTTGTCGCGTTCTTGTGCTGGAAATCCCAGCCGAAGGCGACCGGACTTCGGCTCGCGGCGATCGCGTTGGTCGCACTCACAATCTTTCTGGCGGTTCTGGGCAGGTTGACACGTGTGGTAGTCCTGCCGGCCGTCACCATGGGCAATCTGCTCGGTGGCCTGGCGATGCTCGCGCTGCTTTGGTGGGTCTGGCTCGGTAGCGGGCCTTTGCGCGAGCGGCGCGAAGCGCGCCCGCCCCTGGCCGCTTGGGCACGCGTGGGTCTCGCGCTTCTCGCGCTACAGATTGTCCTTGGCGCCCTGGTCACGGCGCACTACGCTGCGCTCGGCTGCGCCGGATTTCCCTCCTGCGGGGGCGCCTGGTGGCCGGGCGAGATCGTCTGGTCGGAGGTTAATCCGTTTCGCGCGGCGCCACGCAGCGCAAACGGAGAAATCGTCATCAGCGCCTCGGCGGCCCCGCTACAGATGCTGCATCGCTTCGGCGCGGCGGCAGTTGCCGCGGCCGCCGGAGCGTTGGGGGCTTCGCTTCTGTTAATGACCCGCCGTTCACGCCTGCTCGGCCTGAGCTTGCTCGCAACCGTGTCGGCGCAGGCCGCTCTTGGCATCGCAGCGGTCAGCACGGAGTTGCCGCTCATCACGACCTGGGCGCACAACGGGATGACGGCGATCCTGCTCGTCGTCCTGCTCAGCGTGCTCCATCGCCTCACCAAGGCTTGATTCGCATCAAGGTGCCCGCTACGGTGCCTACGTAGACTTCTTCTACCAATCGATGAGGGAGGCGGCGATGCATGCAATTCCTCGCGCAGCGAGAGTGAAACTATCCACAGCCCTTCTCGCCGGGTCGCTCGCCTGCGGCGCGTTGGCGGCAGGCGACAAGCCCGAAGCCGAGTCGCTGGCAGACGCGCTGACCGGCGGCAAGCTGCTGCTCAATATCCGGCCGCGCTACGAGTTCGTCGATCAAGACGGTAGAACCGAGGACGCCAAGGCCTTTACGGTGCGTTCCCTGCTCGGCTGGGAAACCAAGCCCTGGCATTCTCTGTCCGTCACCGCGCAAGCGATCGACGTGACTCGCATCGGCAGCAAGCACTACAACGACGACGCGACACCCGCGGTGGCGAATGCATCATCCTTTCCGCTGGTGGCCGACCCACGCGACGCCGATATCAACCAGTTGTTCCTCGACTACACCGGACTGCCGAGCACCCGCATCCGGCTCGGCAGGCAATCGATCAAGATCGACAACGTGCGCTTCATCGGCAACGTCGAGTTCCGCCAAGTGATGCAAGTGTTCAACGGCGTGCTGGTCGAGAACAAGAGCCTGCCGAACCTCGAGTTCTTACTCGGCCACATGGAGCGCATCAAGGCAATCACCGCCAAGCAGCGCGAGGCGAAAGTCGAAATCTTGCACGCGGCCTACAAATGGAGCCCTGCCGATAGTGTCATCGCCTACGGCTATCTGCAAGACGATCCCCGCTTGGCGGGCGGCGCGGCGAACGTGACGGATCTCTCCAATCAGATCTGGGGGGTGCGCTTCGACGGCGCGCACCCCTTCAACGATAAGCTCGCGATCTTGTATACCGCCGAGTACGCCAAGCAGAGCGACTACGCCGACGGCGACGACAAGATCGACGCCGACTACATGCACGTGGGCATCGGGCCGCGTTGGGGCGACTGGTACGTCCGACTCGACTACGAGAAACTCGCGAGCAACGACGCCCAGTACGCATTCCAAACCCCGCTCGGCACCAATCACCTGTTCCAGGGGTGGGCGGATCAGTTCTTGACCACGCCGAAAGAGGGGCTGCGCGATACCTTCCTCATGGCGGGCGGCAAGCTGGCCAAGGCGCAATTGCTCGCCGAATATCATCGCTTCAAGTCGGACGTGCGCGGCATCGACTTCGGCAACGAAATCGACTTCAGCGTCGCCTATCCGTTCTTGAAGCAGTTGACCGGCAAACTGGAGTACGCGCAATACAATGCCGGTGACGCCGTGGGCAACAAGCGCGACACGACCAAAATCTGGCTCACTTTGATCTTCAACTACTGACCGCGCGGTATCGCTTGCTCACGACTCGCAGTTCGCCTCACGTACGAGTCGACAGCCGCAGCTCTAGTTAGCGGGTCCATCGGTTGCGCTGCGCTTCATCGTGAGTCGGCACCGCAAGTAGGCGCACCGACGACTTGGCCCGAGTAACATCGACGAGCCAAGTCGGTTCCATGGCCCGCACTTCACCGTAGAGAAGCAGCGGCGCGCACTCGGCCTGATTTTGGCAAAGCGGAAATTTGTTGCTCGACCGCCTCGGACCCGAGCTGCTCGGCCTCCGGTGTGTTTCTCGGCAATTCTTGAAGGGGCCAACTCCGTCGCTAGCATGTTTTCAGGGGGGGCAGGATGGCCGATAGCGTGACAGGCCCTTGCGAGTGTACTTGTGGTAGATTTTTTGGCCTGTGGATTGCCGTTGTGTGTCACGGAGGTAGTATGATGCGCCTATTCGCAGTGAGCTTGCTCGTCTTCTCTTCCCTGGTGATCGTGGGTTTATTAGCAAAGGCGGTCGTGACGTAGTGAATATCGCCATTTCCAATCCCACGACCGGAAATACAGTCCTCTTTTTCAAAGAGCCTCTTCAGGGCGCCATCGTCAGTGTGGTATTCGAAATTGGACATGAAGGCGGCAGCAGAGACTTCTATGGAGACGGTCACGACTACGTGCGAAACAACATCGGAATACCCAATCGTGCCCCAAGAAATCGGCTGTTAGTCGCAGCGCGAAACGGAAATAACATGGAAACGACTCTCTTTGCTTCGGAGTAGGATGGAAGCAATCTCAAAAAGCTGATTGTAGTTCCCCAGCGAGATGATTGGCACATAGACGTTCGCAATTCAAAGCTGCGCGTCGTGCATCAACTCGGCGGCGCGATCAAGATCGAGAGCATCGAATGGTGACGCACAACATTGCGTTCAGCACGGACTCGCAAAAGCGGCGCTTCGCGCCCCTTTTGTTCGCCAGTTAACGCGAACGTCTAGACGGCGCCTACCATGATCGTTCGGCGAGCGAGCCCTGGCGATGCTCACGCACTGTTGCCGCTCGTTGCGCAGTATTGGGAGTTCGAAGGTCTCGCTCATTTCGAGCCCGTGGCGGTGCATGCACAGTTGGAACGTCTCCTACTATCACCCATCCTTGGCGCAGTCTGGGTGGCCGCTGAGGCGCAGCGGCTGGTGGGGTACTTGATCCTCGTCTACGTCTTCAGCCTCGAGCACCGAGGCATCACAGGGGAGATCGATGAATTCTTTGTCATCCTCGATCATCGCTCTTCTGGAGTCGGATCTCAGTTGTTGGCCGAGGCTGAGGCGGCTCGGCACGGGTGTAGGAACATCTCCCTACAAATTGGCGCGTCGAATCACCGTGCCGACAAGTTCTATCGACACCGGGGTTACTCGGAGCGGTTCGCTTTCCAACTGCTGGAGAAGGATCTTGGCGCCGTCTAATGCGTCGTTGCGCCCACATTCGTCAGCCGGCTTCGGCGGCTGACGAATGTGGGTGAACTCCACCCCTTAGCCATTCCGCGCCCTAATCGCTGCTTGCAAGATATATATATGATATGCATAATGGCCCATGCGGTTTCGATTCGATGCGAACAAGGCGGCGTCCAATTTCAAGAAGCATCGAGTTTCGTTTGCAGACACTGAGGCTGTATTCGAGGATCCGCTTGCCATCCACTTTCCCGACCCTGACGCGGAGGGCGAGGAGCGCCTACTTGCCGTTGGCCTAGGCAGCGCAGCCGAGTTGCTGGTGGTTTGCTACACCGTGCGAAGCGATGAGATTCGCCTTATTTCCGCACGCCGCGCTACAAGAAATGAGCGCAAACAGTATGAGGGCTGAGTACGACTTTTCCAAAGGTAGGCGTGGAGCGTTGATAGCGGCGACCGGTAAGACGCGTATCTCCATTTTCATTGACGATGCGGTTTTGGCTGCCTTTCGACGACGAGCCGAGGCTGCCGGGATGGGCTACCAAACGATGATGAACGAGGCGCTCAAACAATACCTCACCGAGACTAACAAGCCGCTGACGGAAAAACGCTTGCGCGAGGTGCTTCTGGAAGTGTTACCCACTGACACTGCACGGGCGACCCGGCGTTCGTCCGGACGCGCGAAAAGCGCCGCGCGGCGGTCAACTTAGCGTCAACGCGCTTTTGACATCGATGGTGGGCTAGCCGAATGAAGATCTGGTTGCCGAAATCTTAGAGTTGCCGGTGGCCGAGCGCGGCAACCTCAAAACTCGGATTCCCCCACCTCTGTATGCCGCGCTCGCCGGCATCGCGATGTGGTGGCTCGACGCGCATGTCCCCGTCGCGCGGCTGCTAAGCGCGCCCTGGACGCGGGGCGGCTGGCT
>CAZILI010000020.1:0-4287 GCA_964539965.1 uncultured Burkholderiales bacterium
GCCGCAATGTGGCGGGCAACTACCCCTTGTTCGACGACAAGCTCGGCAAAGTCGTGACCTTCGAAACGGCGGTCAACCAATGCTACCAAGCCAACGGCGAGCCGCCGCTCAAGATCAGCGACATGAAGAGCATGGGCGTGCTCATGGCGTACGCGCGCAGCCTCTCCGACGGCATGCGCATGAACGTCAAAGTCGAGGGCGCCGGCGCGCTGGAAAAATTCGACGCCGGCAGACGCTTTTTCTACGCGCGGCGCGGCCAGCTCAACTTCGCTTGCTCGTCGTGCCACCTCGATAACGCCGGCAACACCTTGCGCACCGAGATTCTTTCTCCGACCGTGGGACAGGCCACACACTGGCCGGTGTTCCGTGGCGGCGACAATCTCAACACGTTGCAAGCGCGCTACAAGCGCTGCCTGGAGCAGATCCGCGCCGTGCCGTTCGAGCTGGGCAGCGAAGAATTCAACAACCTCGAATATTTCCACTCCTACTTGAGCAACGGATTGCCGCTCAAGGCCTCCGTGTACCGCAAGTAATACTCCCGGGGAGTAACTAGAATGGAGCCCTGTATAGGTGCGACCTTTAGGCTTATGCTAGAGGGAGTATCATCTCCTCTGCTGTGATGTCGCTCAGTCGCCGAGAGTTCTTGCGTATCCTCGCCGTGGCGGCAGGCGCCGGCGCAAGCCGGGCCGGAGCAGCACACGCCCAGCCTGACCTCCAAACGCTGTACGACCTGCCCAAGTTCGGCAATGTGTCGCTGCTGCACTTCACCGACTGCCACGCACAACTGTTGCCGATTTACTATCGCGAGCCGCACGTCAATCTCGGCCTGGGCGAGGCGAGCGGCCGCCCGCCCCACCTGGTCGGCGAACATCTGCTGCGCCACTTCGGCATTGTGCCCGATTCCCCTTGGGCACACGCATTCACCCACCTCGACTTCGCCGAAGCCGCGCGCCGATACGGCAAAGTCGGCGGCTTCGCACATCTGGCGACCTTGGTGAAGCGGTTGCGTGCCGAGCGCCCCGGCGCGCTGCTGTTGGACGGCGGCGACACCTGGCAAGGATCGGCCACGGCACTGTGGAGCAACGGCGAGGATATGGCGGACGCCGCGGCCTTGCTCGGCGTGGACGCGATGACCGCGCATTGGGAGTTCACCTTAGGAGCTGCGCGCGTGAAAGCGCTGATCGAGCGCAAGCTGGCCGGAAAAACGGCCTTCCTCGCGCAGAACGTCGCCACGTCCGATTTCGGCGACGCCGTGTTCGACGCCGAAATGCTTCGCGAAATAAACGGCGTTCCAGTGGCGATCATCGGCCAAGCCTATCCCTACACCCCGATCGCTCACCCCGCGCACAAGATACCGGGGTGGACCTTCGGCATTCAAGAAGACCGTCTGCAGGCACGGGTCGAACGAGCGCGCGCAAGCGGCGCCGCGCTGGTCGTGCTGTTGTCGCACAACGGCATCGATATCGACTTGAAGCTCGCGCAGCGCGTATCGGGTATTGATCTGATCTTGGGCGGCCACACGCACGACGCCCTGCCGCGGCCGAGCCTGGTCGCCAACCGCGGCGGCACAACGCTGGTGACGTCGGCCGGCTCGCACGGCAAATACCTTGCGGTGATCGACCTCAAAGTGAGCGGCGGACGGCTCCAGGACTATCGCTATCACTTGCTGCCGATTTTCGCCGGACTGCTGCCGGCCGATCGCGACATGCAGAAACTGATCGAGGCGCATCGCGCCCCCTACCGGAGACGCCTGGAGAAGAAACTCGCGCACACCGATGTGCTGCTGTATAGGCGTGGCAATTTCACCGGCAGCTTTGACCAGCTCATCCTGGACGCCATGCTGGCGGTGATGGACAGCGAGATCGCCTTGTCGCCGGGCTTTCGCTGGGGCCCGGCGCTGTTGCCGGGCGAAGCCATCACCTGGGAAGCGCTGCTGGCGCAAACCGCCATCACCTACCCGCAGACCGAGGTACGCACGATGACCGGCGCGGAACTCAAGGCCTTTTTGGAGGACAAAGCAGACAACGTGTTCAATCCCGATCCCTACCGGCAGCAAGGCGGCGACATGACTCGAGTGGGTGGCCTCCAGTTCGCGCTCGATCCGCGCGAGACAATGGGCAGTCGCATCAGCGACATGCGGCTGGCGGGACGTCCCATCGACCCGAACCGGCGCTACAAAGTCGCGAGCTGGGCGCCGTTGTCGGAAGGGGCGGCGGGCGCGCCGATCTGGAACGTGGTCGCCCGCTATCTCAAGAACAAGCGTGTGGTGACCGCTCGCCCGGTCAACGTGCCGAAATTGATCGGGATGGGCGATAATCCCGGATTGGGTTGAGCGACATGAATAAGCACTCTCTTTGGCGTCTCGCGCTTTGGACCTTGATCGCCGCCGCAGCGATCGGTGGCTACGCGCTGTCGCAAAAGCATCAGCACCCCGACCCCACTCAGCGCTACAAGACCGAGTCGGTCGACCGCGGCGATATCGCGCCCTCGATCTCGGCCAACGGCACGCTCAATCCGGTCAGCGTGGTCAACGTCGGCACGCAGATCTCGGGCACGATTTTGCGCTTGCACGCTAATTTCAACGACCAAGTGAGCGCGGGACAGATCCTTGCCGAACTCGATCCGGCGCTGCTCAACGCCGGCCTGAAGCAAAGCGAGGCCAATCTGCAAAGCGCGCAAGCGAACTTGCGGCTCGCCGACACCAAGGAAGCGCGCACGCGCACCTTGGTGGCAAAGGGCTTCATCGCCAAAGCCGAGCTGGATCAAGCCGTCCAGACCTTGGACGCAGCCAAGGCCCAGCTCGCGCTCGCCAAAGCGCAGGTCGAGCGCGATCAAGCCAATCTGCGCTACAGCGTGATCCGCTCGCCGGTCTCGGGTGTCGTGATCGCGCGCAGCATCGACGTAGGACAAACCGTGGCGGCGAGCTTTCAAACCCCCACCCTGTTCCAGATCGCGCAGGATCTCACCGAAATGCAGATCGACACCAGCATCGCCGAGGCCGACATCGGACGCGTACGCTTGGGGCAGGAAGTCACCTTCGGCGTCGACACCTTCCCCGACAAGACCTACGTCGGCAACGTACGTCAGATCCGTCTCAATCCGACCATTCAGCAAAACGTCGTCACCTACAACGTCGTGCTCGGCGCGAAGAATGCCGACGGCAGTTTGCTGCCGGGCATGACCGCGCACGTGCAGATCGCCACCGAGCGGCGCCAGAGCGTGCTGCGCGTGCCCAACGCGGCGCTGCGCTACAAGCCGCGCGACGAAGACAACCCGCCCAAGGGCGGCGGACAGCGCTTCTACAAGCTGGTCGACGGCAAGCCGGCTGCGATTACGGTGAAGACCGGCGCGGCCGATGCGGGCTACACCGAGATCACCGGCGGCGAACTGCGCGCCGGCGACCAGGTGATCGTGCGCGAGCGCGGCGCCAAGCCGGAGAAAGAGCAAGGACCGTTCAGGCTGAGGGTGGTGTGACTGCCGCCGTCCCGCTGCTGCGTGTCGAGAACCTCACCAAACAATACGAAACCGCAGCGCCCGACACGCCGCCCGCGCTGAAAGGCGTGGACTTGAGCATCGCGCGCGGCGAATTCGTCGCGGTGATGGGGCCGTCCGGCTCCGGCAAGTCTACCTTCATGAATCTGCTCGGCTGCCTCGACGAGCCCACGGCCGGCTCGTACTACGTCGAGGGCCGCGACGTCGCGAAACTCTCCATAAATCAGCTGGCCGATCTGCGCAATCGGTTCTTCGGTTTCGTGTTTCAGGGATTCAATTTGTTGAAGCGGGCGACGGCGCTCGACAATGTGGCGTTGCCGTTGCTGTACGCCGGCGTCGCCAAAGGCGAGCGGCGCGAGCGGGCGGCCGAGTTGCTGCAGCAGGTGGGCCTGGAGAAATACTTGCGCTCGCTGCCGAATCGGCTGTCCGGCGGCCAGCAACAGCGGGTGGCGATCGCGCGCGCGCTGGTAAACTCGCCGCAGTTGATCTTGGCCGATGAGCCGACCGGCAATCTCGACACGCACACCAGCGAGGAGATCATGGCCTTGCTGGTGACCTTGAACCGCGATCGCGGCATCACCATCGTGCTCGTGACGCACGAGAACGACATCGCGGCCTATGCCAAGCGCTTGATCCGTTTCAAGGACGGATCCGTAGTCGAGGACCGCGCCACGCCATGACCTTCTTTGCTGCGCTTGCCGAAGCTTGGCGCGCGCTGGGCGCGAACCGGCTGCGCACGGCGCTCCCCAGGCTCGGCTTGATCAGCGGGGTCGCGGCGGTGGTGGTCAGGCTCGC
>CAZILI010000020.1:4297-19842 GCA_964539965.1 uncultured Burkholderiales bacterium
GCCGACGAGCGGACGCCGATGAGCATGCGCGCCGCCACCACGAAGCTCTTCGCGATGACCGCCCGCGCCGCGTCGCGCGCGCTCTGGCGGAACCGCCTGCGCTCCGGCCTCACCATGCTCGGCATGATCATCGGGGTCGCGGCGGTGGTGGTCATGCTCGCGGTGGGCGAAGGCGCGCGCCAAGGGGTGACGCGCGCGGTGGCCAGCATCGGCAGCAACTTGTTCATCGTCATGTCGGGCAGCACGACCTCCGGCGGCATGCGCTCGCCGATGGGCTCGGCACCGACCATCACGATGAAGGACGCGGAGGCCATCGCCAAGCTGCCGACCATCGGCGTGGCGGCGCCGCTCACCTCGGGCAATGCGCAGGTCGCCTACGGCAACGCGAACTGGAGCACGCAGGTGTACGGCGTCACTCCCGACTACTTCACTGCACGCTCCTGGCGGCTGGAAAGCGGCGAGCTGCTGGGCGAAGCCGACGTGCGCAACGCTACCCGACTCGCCTTGATCGGTCAGACAGTGGCGCTCAACTTGTTCGGCGACGAGCCGGCCGTGGGCAAGACGATCCGCATCAAGAATCTGCCGTTTCAGGTGATCGGCGTGCTGGAAACGAAAGGTCAGGCGCTCGACGGCCGCGACCAAGACGACATCGTCATGGTGCCGCTGTCGACCGCGCTCGGCAAGTTGTTCGGCAATCCGTTCCCCGGCAGCGTGCGCTTTATCGCCGTAACGGCCAAGTCGGCCGATGCGTTGAGCGATGCCGAAGAAGAAATGCGTCAACTGCTGCGCCAGCGGCATCGCCTGCAACCCGGTGCGGAAGACGACTTCAGCGTGCGCAACCTCACCTCTATCGCCGAGACGGCCGCAGTGGCGGCAAAGGCGCTGTCTATGATGCTGGGCGCAATCGGGCTCATCTCGCTGCTGGTGGGAGGCATCGGCATCATGAACATCATGCTGGTGTCGGTCACCGAGCGAACGCGCGAGATCGGCGTGCGCATGGCGATCGGCGCGCGCCGGCGCGATATCCTGACGCAGTTCTTGCTCGAGGCGATCATGATCTCCCTGATCGGCGGGCTGATCGGCGCCGCGCTCGGCGTAGCCGCCTCTTGGGGAGTCGCGGTCGGCTTCGAGATGGAAGCGGAGGTCAACGTCAAAGCCATTCTGCTGGCGTTCGGCTTCGCGGCCGGCACCGGCGTGTTCTTCGGTTTCTATCCCGCGCGCCGCGCGGCCTCCTTGCGGCCTGTGGAAGCACTGCGCTACGAATAGCGCGGCGGAGCGGGTATCGAATCGGTAGGCCGATGGCTTATCCGAGTTTCTCCAGAATGAATATGCCTCCTTCGTTACCGCGCACGATACGCAGCCGCGCATCGAGATACAGCGTCGCTTGCCAACCCGCCCGACGGAAGGACACTCGCCATGATCGCGACAGGCGATCCGCTTTGAGCGCCGCGGCCAACTCGTCGCGACCTTCATAGCGAGCGATGCGGCGCGGAGCAAAATAGAAATACTCGTAACGCACGTCGAGACGCTGTGCTGAGAAAGGCGACGGACGGATATGCGCGTATTCCCCGCACGCTAATTTCACTGTGCCGCTGCGCGACAGTTCAGCCACGTTGAAGTAGTGTCCTTCGCCGCGATCGGCGTCGACAGAAATCCGCTGATAGACGGCTGACAACTTGAGACCGGGCATCTTGTCTAGTCCCAGTACGTACCGGCTGTCGGTGAACAGACACTTCCAGGTCCCCTGCAACAGGGAAAAGCTCTGCCGCAGGCATGGGTTCGGGTTGTGCCGCGCATGCTGGTGCACGAGATGCTCGATATGTCGCTGCTGGTAAGCGTGAGCGACGCGCTGCCCGCCGAAACCGAAGGGCCGCACGAAGTCGAGTAGTTCTTGCGTCGCAGTTGCCATACTCAGGCAAGCGCCGGCGCCGCGGGACCCAACAGACCGCTCGCCAGTCGATTCGCTTGCGCCACGACTTTGCTGACCGGGACTCCGCGGTAGGCGCTACCGACCAAATGCAGACCCGGAAATTGTCGCAAGCGCGCTTCGATCGCATCCAGGCGCTGCATGTGGCCGATTTCGTATTGCGGCAAGCCGGGCTGCTGCTTGTCGACGTGAACAAACTCGGGTTTCGCGTTCTCCTTGATCCCGAGTACGGGGCTAAGTTCTCGTTGCGCCAGTACGGCAAGCTCGGCCGGGGTCAACATGATAGCTCCAGTGTCTCTACGCCCGCCGAACAGAGCACGCAGCAGCACTTGTTGCGGCGGCGCCGCGCCGTCGAACATGGAGGAACAAAACATGCAGCCCAACATCCGGGCGCCTTGGCAGTGGGGCCGAATCACGCCATAGCCCACCGGAGCGGCGCCGATGAAGTCGGCGCTTCGAAAAGCCAACCACACGCTCACCAGCGGTGCGTAGGTGATCGATTCAAGCGCTTCCGCCAACACCGGATCAAAGCCGGTCAGCAGTCGCGCTGCCTGTGGTGCGGGCGTAGCGATGACGACTTGCCTGGCGCGGAGCACGCCTGCACCACTGCGGCCGTGCACGTCTTGCGTTTCGATGCGGTAGCCATGATTCTCGGCGCAGATGCGCACCGCCCGCGTCTGCAGATGAAGACTCGTGCCTAGCCTGCGTGCGAGCACGGCGGGCAAGGTGCCCATTCCAGCGGCAAAGCTGAACACGGCGCGCCCTGCGGGTTTGCTCTTGATGGCGCCGAGAATCACGCTGCGATACTTGTTCTCCAGCTCGAGGCCGGTCGAAAGCGTCGCCTGCGCGCACAGTCGCTTGGGATCACCTGCGTAGATGCCGGAAATCATCGGATCGATCAAGCGCTCGGCCACTTCATCGCCAAATCGGCGGCGCGCCCAAGCGGCGACCGACTCTTGACGCTCTGTCCCGCGGGCGACACAGGTTTCCAGGGCCGCACGGCACAAGCCCCTCAATGACAGCACCCGCGTGATCTGCCTCGGCACCGACCAAGCGCGATCGCCCCATGCGAGGTATTGCGCGGTCTGCCGGGCGGGTCTGATTTGATCGCCGATACCGAGCTCGCCTGCGAGCCGCTGCACCGAGCCGTCCCGCTCCTCGAGGAAGTTCTGCGCCCCGCGTTCGCAGCGGTAGCCCGCGACGTGCTCGGTTTGCACGCAACCGCCCGCCGCAGCGCTGGCCTCGAGACAACGCACCTGCTTGCCGGCACAAAGCAACCTGTAGGCTGTAGTGAGGCCGGCGATGCCACCGCCGATGACAGCGAAGTCTTCCACGGCCGCCGTTACTGCAGGTAGTCGAATCGGTAGGGTTTCTGCATGCCCATCATCGGCATCGGCCGCTCGTCACCCTTGTTCGCAAGAAACGCGTGCATGTACAAGCTGTGCGAGAGATACAACTCCAGGATGTGCCACTCCGCTGCGGGCAGCGGCATCGGCGGCGGCGCCTGCTCCGAGACGGCCTCGCCGTTCGGCCGCTTGGCGAACAGCTTTTTGGCGACGTCCTCCGGCATCATGCCGATGAGGTGCTTCAGCTTGACGTCGTACTTCTGATTGCCGCGATAGCAGTCGGTATCCGGGTCGTATTGCAGCTCCAAGCTGTACATGAGCTCGCCGATATCCGACAGCTTGACGACTTTGCTGCCGTCGGCAGCGTGATTTTGCGCCTTGACCGCGTAGTACTGCATCAGCAACTTGCTCTCGTCTCGCCCTTTTTGCATGACGCCCATCAGGCTGGTCATCAGCCTATCCTGATTGTCCGGCGTCTTGACGTAAAGCTCTTGCAGGAAGGGGATGCCGAACAAGCCGTTGCCTTTGGAACGTTCGCCGCCCGGCAGTTCCAATTCCACCGGATAGCCGCGATGGGTGAAGCGCCCGATTTCGGTATCGCGCATGGGAGTGCATAGCCTGCGCACAGCTTCGTCGATGTCGGCGTGCTCCGGTTCCTTGAAGTACGGAGTGGCAATTTCGAACTTGAATCCGGTGTCGAGGATGGCTTGGTTGGACACTTCGCCCCAACCCTTCACCAGCCCCAGCCATGTGATGTCGAACGGCGGCGATTGCTTCGCCGCGTACTCGCCGAAAAATTCACGATTGCTGAGCGCCTTGCCGATCTCCCGGTAGAAGTCGGCCGAGGCGTCGAGATTGTAGACACCATCCAAGCCTCGATCGACCGCATGCGCGAGTGCCCGGCCGACGTCGCGCACGTGCACGAAGGTCAGGATCGACTCTCCTGAGAAAGGCACCGGTCCTTTGCGCGCCAATTCGATCATGAGTTCCATGCTGAAGCGCTTGCCATAGACGATCGCCAAGCGATAGATGCACACCTTGCGCCCGAGATCGCGCGCTTGCGCAATGATCCGCTCGGTCTCGATGAAAGCCTGAGTAGGCGCATCGGCACTGTCGCCGGGCAAGGATACATGCTCGGTGATCGGGCCTTGGTCGATGCCGGCGTAGACCGTCTCGGCGCTGGTGTAGATGACCTGCTTCACCGATTTGTTTCTGGCGAGCACGCGATTTAGGGTGGTCGCCGTGTCGACATAGATGCTCTTATAGAGTTCTGGATCGCGCACCGTGCCCTTCCCCGCTTGCGCGAACATGCCACCCGATACGCATACGATCACCGCGTCTTGGTCGGCCAGTAGTTCCTCCAGTGCCGCTTCGTCGCTCCCTCTCAATACGACCGCGCGATCGACGAATGCCTCGATCTCGGCGAGACGCGCCTGCCGCGTGGTGGTTCCGGTGACTTCATGTCCGGCCTTCTTCAAATGGCGGGCCGCTTCGAGGCCGACTAATCCGCATCCGATTATTGCGACTTTCATGGCAATTCCTCCTAGACGATGAGAACAAGTAAAGCAACGGACCGTCCCCGGCCGGTTGCGCTCTTCAGTGCGACCGACTCATCGGACAGCGCGAGATGTGAGCGTGTGCGCCGGAGTCTCGGTCGCCTGTGTCCTGAACGCGAACCAACTGCAGTACGCAGCAGTAGTAGAGGCCGCAGCGGCGCGAGATTGTGCTCTGCCGTGCAACCGTCCAACCGAGCGCTGCCAGCGCCTTGACAATAACTTCATGGCGATGCGTGTACAGGGGCGGCAGACCGTGGCGTTCGGCGTAGCGGTTGCCGAGCCGCAACAGCAGCGCATCGAATCGCGTCTTGGGCGTAAAAGTCACCACCAGGCGCGATCGCGCCAAGTGACTCAAATGCCCAAGAAGCTCGATCGCTCGCTGGGTCGGGTAACGCGCGAGGACGTCGACACAAACCGCGGCATCGTAGACGCCCGACAGCCCCTCGATGTGCTTTACCTCGAAGCTGGGTGCATCCGCGAAGCCGCATGCCTGATCTGCGTGGCGGCGAGCGGCGGCGATCATCTTGCTGGAGAAGTCGACCGCGTGCACGCGCGCTCCCGCCCGCGCCAGGGCGACCGCAAATTCGCCGCTGCCGCAACCGGCATCGCAGACGGAGCGCTCTTTGATTGCGTTCTCGCCGTGCAGCCATGCGACAACGGTTTGCAAGGTCTGCCGGTGCCCGTCGCGCAGCGCCTGCTGAACACCGCGGCATTGCTCGGCGTGATGCACGCGTTGAAAGCGCTCGAACCCAACGCCTTCGAAATAGGATTGGACCAAGCGCGAATTCTCATAGGCGATCATGATGCGTACCCCTCCTTTCGTATCGTTAGAATCATCGGCAAGCCGCCTTCCGGGTGCAGCGACGACGTCGCCTTGATTCGTACCGCATGGCCGGGCTTGGGCTGGAACACGAAACGGCGCGATAGTGCAAGCAGTGCCGCCTGCATGATGGCTTCGGTCAAGAAGTTTCCGATGCAGGTTCGGGGACCTTTGCTGAACGGCAGATAACTGTCCGGCGCAAGGGTGGCCGATTCGGCAAAGCGCTCCGGATCGAAAACTTCGGGACTTGCCCAATAGCTCGGATGCCGGTGCAGCGCATAGGGAGACATGAAGACCGTGGCGCCGCGCGGATCCACTGCGACAGAAAATCCTCAGATGTCGCAGGGTCATGGCGGCGCGCTTCGATCACTTGATGCAGCCGGGTATCGACGGCACGAAAGGCGGCGTCGAACTCTCGCGTGCGACGGGTGGGAAGCCGATTCAGCACGGCCAGTGGCGCGGCCACGCGGCGGCTGAGGCCATCCAGCGTGCGCTCCCAGGATGGCGCTAACGCTGCGTCTGCGTTGTCCAAGTCCAGGCGCAGAAACAACGCGGCGAACAGGTGCGCAACAAAGCGTGTCATGTCCGCGGCCACATCGACCTCGGCGCCGTCCGGCAGCGCTTGCCAGCGCGCGACCAAGGTCTCGAGCGCCCCGGCTATCGTTTCAGCGCAGCCGGCGACTCGCTTTGCGGTGAACGACGGCTGCAACAACGCCTTGCGCTCCACCCATTGCTCGCCGACGCTGGTGAGCAACTCCCCCTCGCCTAGATCGAGCGTGAGTTTGAGCTTGTCGACCAGCTGCTGATGGGTGCGATAGTGTCTGCGCCGCGCGCCGCAGATCTGCTTGACCATAGCCGGCTGATTGACGACGTAGCAGCGATGTTTGGGCTCCATCGGCGTAAGCGGAACCCTGAGCAACGGCAACTGCACGACATCGCCATAGTGCTCGACACAGCGCAGGAGAAACTTGAGCGGATCACGCCGAAACTGCGGCGCTACACCCATCAGGGGCAGTCCGCGTGGTCCAGGCGGTTCGATAGCTTGCATGCGTTCTCCCTCTTATTTGCCGGACATGCCGGTACGAGGCAATCCGTTGGGCGACATTGGCAAACGCTGTGCCAAACGCGTCGTCCCGAACGACATCACGAATAATCAGTGGATTGGGTTCGGCGTGGCCAGGCATCGCCGCAAGTCGATGCTGCGACAAAAGTCGCCGAGCCGCGGCGAGTCGACGAGCGCTGGCGCATGCCACCACCGCTCAGCGCAACAAGAGGATTTCGACCGTGCTTACTGGAGGGGAAAGACGGGATTCAATTCGGGCGGAGATCGACGCGCACTCACACCCGCGCCTCCCCGACCGAGTTCGTCATCCACACATGGCCTGTGATCGCGGGCCTCGTTGGTGCAAGCCCGCTATTGCTCTTCAATCTTGAACAAGAACTCCTGGTCGACGCGGAATACCGTGCCGTCGGGCTCGAACTTGTACTTCTTCACCGTTTCGACGACGGTCTTGTCGAAGATGCCCTTCGGCCGCGAGACGAGCACTTGCACATCGGTAACCGAGCCGGTTTCCGATATCGTCAGCCGAACCTTTACCTCACCGGTGATGCCTTGCCGTTTCGCGTTGTTGGGATACGGCGGCTTGATCGTATTGAGCGGTTGGATACCGGTTCGCAGCGCGCCTGGCTCGCGCTTAGGCGGCGGCTTGGGCTTTTCTTCCGGCTCGGGCTCGGGTAGCGACTTCGCTTGATCCGGCCGTGGCGGCGGCGGTGGCGGCACCAACTCCTCGTCCGGCTCTTTGGGCGGCGGGGGAGGCGGCGTGACCTGCGGCGCGGGCGCGGACTGCACCGGCACCGGCTGCGTCGGCACGTCGACCACTGCGATCTCTTGGCGCTTGGGCGGCTCGGGCGGTGCGGGCGGCTTTTCCACTCGTCTGGGAGGCGGTGGCGGCTCGCGGGTGGGCTTGGGCGGTTCTTGAACCGGCGGGGGCGGTGCGACCTCGACCGGCACCGGGGTGGTCGGCGTCTGTACTACTTCGACCTCGCGTTTGGGTGGCTCGGGCGGCGCGGCGGGCTTTTCCACGCGCTTGGGAGGCGGTGGCGGTTCGCGGGTAGGCTTGGGCGGTTCTTGAACCGGCGGCGGTGGTGCAACCTCAACCGGTACGGGAATGGTCGGCGTTTGCACGACTTCCACTTCGCGCTTGGGCGGTGGAGGCGGTGCGTACACCTGCGGCTCCACCGGTTTGGGAAGCGGTGGAGGCGGCGGCGGCGCTTGTCTGGGCGGGGGAGCGGTAGGCGGCGGAGGCTGAACCACCTCTTCTCGCTTGGGCGGAGGAGGCGGCGGCAGCTCGCGCGGCGTGCGCTGCTCCGTCGGGGTGGGTTTCAGCATCGACTCGTACTTCGGCTCGGGCTTGAGCGGCTCGACCGGCTTCACCGGCAACGGAGGCGGCTCGGCACGTGGCTTGGGCTCGGGCTTGGGCGGCGGAGGGGGCTCAGGCGGCTTGGGCTTGAGGATGTCGGGCGTCGGTAGCGGCACGGTCTCGCGCACCGGTGGAGGCGGTGGCGGTGGCGGCGGCTCCGGGATCACCTTGGGCGGCGGTGGCGGCTCCGGCACGGGTTCCGGGGGGGCCGGAGGCGGCGGGGGTGGAGGCGGCGGCGTTACCGGCTCGGGTATCGGTTCCGGCTCCGGCTCGGGCTCGGGAGGTGGCGGCGGTTGCGCTACTTTAGGCTGAGGAGGCGGTACCGGCTCCGGCTTGGGCGGGGGAGCGGGCTCGGGCGGCGGAGGCGGGGCTTCTTGCACCGGAGGCGGCTCCGGCGTCGGCAGCGACTCCGGCTTCACCGGTTGCGGCAGCTGCACCGGCACTACCCGCATCGGGAGCGGCTCGTCTTTGCGGATCTGATACTGCCAATCGACGAACAGCACCAACAGGAAGAGCAAAAGCTCGACGATGAAGGCGAGGACGAACGCCTTCCACAGCGCAATGGATTCGTCGCGCTCCTCGCGCAGATCCGCCCACAGCGGTCCGCGTGGCGCGACCTGCCCCGCGGTCATCGGGTCGTCGGATTGGCGCGAAGCTCTGGAACCGGGGTCGCCGTGGCCGCGATGCCGACCGAGGAAATGCCCACGCCGCGCACGATATCCATGACGTCGAGCAGAGTCTGCAGCGATACTTCCTTGTCGCCCGCGATGACTACGTCAACCTTGTTGTCCTTCATGGCGGTTTGCAGCTTGCTGGTCAGCTCACCGGCGCTGAAACGCGTGCCCTCGATAAACATGGCACCGTCCTTCTGCACGCCGATGGTGACTTGGGTAGGCTTCAATTCCTGTGTGGTCTGCGAGGTCGGCAAATCCAGCGGGATACCGGTCCCCGAAATCATCCGCATCGTGATGATGATGAAGAACACCAGCAGGAACATCATGATGTCGATCATCGGAATCACTTCGATGCGCGGTCTATCCACATCGAAGTAGGCGCGACCGCGAGTCATGGACTGGTCCTCAGCTTGGTCACCTCCGCGCCGCGACCGGTGTGCGCGTCGGCGACCGGCATGCCGTGATGCGCCGAGCCGCCGCCGTACAGACGGTTGATCACCATCACCTTGAGCAATTCCATCTGGTGCAGCCCGAGGCGCACCCGCTTGTTGAAGTAGTTCAAAAAGATCAAGCCGACGATGGCGATGAACAGGCCCACGCCGGTGGCGACCAGTGCCTCACCGATGCCGCCGGTGACCATTTGCGGCGCGCCCGCCGCGCCCTGCACACCGAGAATATTGAACGTCTTGATCATGCCGATGATGGTGCCGAGCAAGCCCAGCAACGGGCCCAAAGTGACGGCGGTATCCAGCACCCACATGTTGCGATCCATCTTCGGCAGCTGCCACAGAATCGCCTCGTCGATATGCCGATCCATGGTAGGCGCGTCGTCACCGCGCGAGGCGAGCGCTGTCGTCATGATCGAGGACTGCAAGGTGCCTTGATAGTGCTCGGAGACTTTCTTCAAGTCTTCGACGTTTTGGTATTTGATGAGCTGCACGTCGTGTTCCATGGCGCGGCCCGCGAGCAGCACGCGATGGAAAAAGAATAGGCGCTCGATGATGACGGCGATGGTGATCAGCAGCAGCAATGCCATGAGCGGAATAAGCCCGCCGGACATGATGCTCAAGTCTACGATGGTCTTCCACATGTCTCACTCCAAGAGATTTCGGTTTTCGCGCCAGCCCGGTGAGAAACTTGTTGTTGTAGCTGGCGGCTTATTATTCGAGCATAGCTAACGACGCCTAGCCGGGCATTCTACCAGCTTCGCTAGTCGCGACGAGCCGCCACAAACATCGATCGCGAGGGCGGTGCGCGTCCTTGGGCAACCGATCTATGTCGATGACGATAAAAAGGAAGCTTGCGCGCTGACCACCCCTCGCCAAGCTCGCCGGTATACGGCCGCACGGCGCGAATATCGAATGTCGGGCAAAAAGCACGCAAGCGAGCCGGCCTGATCCCGGAAAGACGGAGCGGGCCTAGCCGATCGGCCGTAGCCGGCCGCTGAACACGTAGATCAGGTCGCGCGCGAACAGCACGCGGCCGAGCCAACCCAAACCCATGCGCGCGAAGAACGGTTTCGGGCCCCAGCTCTGTTCCACCTCGATGCCGAGAAACTCGGCGGTGGCGTGCTCATCGTTGAAGCCCCAGGGGAACCTGACCTGCATATGAGCGAGCCGGCGGTTGAACATGTTGCCCGCCAGCGGCGTGAGGCAGTCGCACAGCACGCGCGCGCCCGGCCAACGGCGACGCAGCGTCGCCATCAGCGCCGCCACCTCGTCTTTGGCTAAGTACATGAGGATACCTTCCATGATGAGCAACAGCTTGCGAGGCTCGATCGGCGCGCCCACGCTCGCTTGCACATCGTCCATCCAGCTGAGATCGAGTATCGACTTGGCGATGCAACTGACTCGCTCGTCGTCCGCCCCGAGCTCGCGCCGCCACGCCATCACGTACGGCAGGTCGAGATGAAACCAGCGGCAATCGCGTCGGCCGAGGCGCAAACAACGCGAAGAAAATCCGCACGCCAACTCGACCACTACCGCGCCGTCGTGCTCGTTGAGGTGCGCCAGAGTCGAACTGTCGTTGTAGGCGGCGCGCATGCACACGCCCAAGCGCACGCGCTCGTCGATCAAGCTTGTCAAGTCCGCGTTCGGCGGCAGGCGTTGGAACCACGCCTCCGCCCAGGGGTCGGCGAACATGCGGCCGCGACGACGATGCTCGGTCGCACGCGCCTCCAGTGTCCACTGTGCCGTGGCCGGCACGCCTTGCAGTTTGGGCAGCCCGCTGTCGTTCACTTGCGCAATTGCAACCGCCACGCCCCCGAGCACCCGCCGGGCGCGAAACCGAAATCCTCAGCCACGCACGGGCTCTAAGGTCGCGTCCAGATTTTGCTCGTCGCAGAGATCGAGAAAATCCTCGCGCAGGGTCGAGATGTGCATGGCGACCGGTACGCCCACGGTGATACGCACCGTGATCATCGGCGTGCCGGAGTGCGGTGCGGGGTAGGTGTCGGTCTCGAGCAACTCGATGTTGATACCGCGCCGCGCGAAGAAATTGGACAGGCCGTGCACGATGCCGGGATGGTCGACCGACACCGCCTCGACGTGATAGGGCACGGTCGGCTCGCCGCGGCCGCGGGCGCGTGTGCGCGTATGCACGATGGTCAGACCGAATTGCTGACCGATCGCCGGCAGTTGGGCTTCGAGTTTGGCGAGCGCGTCCCAGCGGCCCGTCAACAACATGATGAAGGCGAATTGGCCACCGAGTACCGCCATGCGGCTCTCCTCGATGTTGCAATCCGCCTCGGCTATGCGACTGGTGAATTGGCCGACCAGGCCGACGCGGTCCTCGCCGCTGGCGGTGATGACGAGACTCTCTTGTACAGGTGGACTTGCCATGGCATCCGGGGCGGCGCGCAACCCGAGTACCTCGCGCGCGTCATGTGATGCCCAAGTGTACCCCCTAACTCGGGTGCGCGCCCGCCTCGCGCCCCGAGCGGCTGGGGCTTAGGGAACTCTAGTTCGACTCCTTGATCGTCCTGCCGCTAGCCGATTGGATAGGCCGGGCGTTCATGGGATACAGGCGCGCGAAGAGGTTCAACTGATCGGGGTTGGCCTGCACCGGCTGCTTCATGACGATCCACAGCACGCCCTCGGTACACGGCGGAGTGGTGAGCGAGCCCATGTAAGTGAAATACTTGCGATTGTCGGGCAGAAGTTGATTCAAGTCGATGCTGGAAGCAGCGGCAATTTCCTCGCCCTTTTCCAACGGTAGATTGTTGAGGACCGTCTGTAGCACCGGTTGGCGAGCGCCTCTTTCGATCAATACCGCGACCACCGCGAGGCGGCCTTCGTTGTCTTTGTGCACGAGGTGCACCACCATGTCGTAGCTCTTGCCGTCGATCATTTCCTCTGACGGACGATGAAAATGGAACTGGAGCAGCGTGTAGCGCCGTCCCATCAGGCGAATCGAGTTCCATCCGCCCACGTTGGCTTGAATCGTATGGCCGTTATCGATCACCCGAAAACTGCTGGGCCGGTAGTCGAAGGCGATCGGCTCCAGTTCGACCCTCATACCGTCGCGTATGTCGATCGGCGACTGGCGCGCGCCGTTGGCGCAGGCGGCAAACTCCGGGGCGAGCTTTGCCCAGGCCTCCGGGCCGGTCTCGCCCTCATAAGACCAATGCGCCTTGTGCGGCTCGGGACTAGCGGCTGCGAGAGTCGGCGCCACACCTTGCGGAGTCGTCGCGGCCTTCTCCGTGCCGGGAACCTTACTGCCTTGGTCTAGTGCGGATGCGCGAGCCACGCGCGGCGGGTTGACCTTCGTGCGCGGCGGGACCGGCGCAGCACGTTGAATGCGTCGCTCGGCGGCAGGCGCCGGCGCGCTCTGCCCCGCCTCGGGCGCGCTCGGCGCGGGCTTGGCGGCGGCGGGCGCAGGCGTCTTCTCCGCTACTGCGGCGGTGGGCGCAGCGGCCGCGACGTGCGCAGGCGCGGGCGCAGCGTGCTCGGGCGCGGCACGCTCTTCGGCCGCAACGCAGGTCGACAGCAAGAGTCCGACTGCGAGCGAAGTGGGATAGCGACGGGCGACGAACGGCATGGAGCGAGTCCTCATGGCAATGGCGCGAGATCAATCATGGGTTTCGGCCGAAAAAGCGATTTCTTTAGGCGGGGCGTCAACCCGCTTGCGGTATCATGGGCCGAGGTCGGCCTTCATGAGTTCATCCCTACTGCGCCATTTTCGCTCGCTGCATTCACCGGCGGCTTTCTGGTCGCTGCGCTACGTCGAAGAAGAAAGCGAAACGCTCGCCGTGCGCGCGGATGTCGCCGAGCCTGCGGTGCGCTCGCTCGAGCGCGGCGCCATGCTCACCGCCGTCCTGCCCGGCGGCTATGGCTACGCTGCGACCGGCGATACCTCGCTCGCCGGCTTGCAAGCGGCGCTCGATGTGGCGACCCGGTGGGCAGAGGCGACCCGTGGCGTAAGCGTGACGGCCTTCGATCCGAGCGCGCTGCCCGCGCCGCGTGCTGCCGCGCCCGCCGCGACGACGCGCACGACCTGGTCGCGTCGCGCAATCTATGACTTGTTGGCCGACGAGTGCGCGCGCGCCAACGTCGACGCACGCATCGTCGACCGTCGCACCAGCATGACTCGACGCACGATCGAGCAAGTCTATCTGACGAATAGCGGGGGAGAAGTCACCCAGCGTTTCGAATTCACTTTGCCGCACGCCTACGCCACCGCAAACGCCGGCGTCGATACGCAAACGCGCAGCTTCGAGTTCGCGCAACAAGGCAGCCTCGAGGCGATCGAGCGCTCCGGCTTTCGCGGCTGCGGCGCCCGGCTAGGGGACGAGGCGCTGCAGTTGCTCGCCGCGCCGAATTGCCCGAGCGGCGAGATGGACTTGCTGCTCATGCCCGACCAGATGATGCTTCAGATTCACGAGTCCATCGGCCATCCGCTCGAGCTCGATCGCATCTTGGGCGACGAGCGTAACTATGCCGGTACAAGCTTCGTGACGCTCGACATGATCGGCTCGTATCAATACGGCTCAGCGCTGCTCAACGTCACCTACGATCCCACCCACGAGCGAGAGATCGCGACCTACGCTTATGATGACGAAGGCTCGCCGGCGCAGAAGCAGTACCTGATCCGCGCCGGCATCTTGCGACGCGCGCTCGGCGGCCAGCTGTCGCAAGCGCGTGCGGGCGTGCCCGGGGTGGCAAACTCGCGCGCGGCGAGTTGGAATCGCCCGCCGATCGACCGCATGGCGAACTTGAACGTTGAGCCGGGCGACAGCGCGCTCGGGGCGATGATCGCCGAGGTCGAGCGCGGCGTGCTGATGCGCACCAACGTGTCGTGGTCGATCGACGACTCGCGCAACAAGTTCCAATTCGGCTGCGAGTGGGGCGAACTCATCGAGAACGGCCGCATCAAGGGCGTGGTCAAGAACCCCAACTATCGCGGCGTGTCGGCGACCTTTTGGCGCGCGCTCAGGCGCGTCGGCAACCGCGACAGCTTCGAGCTGCACGGCACGCAGTACTGCGGCAAGGGCGAGCCGAATCAAGCCATACACTGCGGCCACGCCGCGCCAGCGTGCCTGTTCGCCGGCGTGCAGGTGTTCGGGGGAGAAGCTTGATACTGTCGTGGGTAGGTAACAAAATGAGCCGTCTGGATGCGGTCTTTGGCTATATACCCCTTCCTCTGCAGCACCGGCAGAACACATAGCGCGCGCCGAGACTGCAGCGACGAAGCGTGCAAACCCATTTCTACGGTCTCGCCGACACGCTGACGCGCGAGCTTGAGCGCGACGAGATACTGACCCTGTGGTTCGCCGGTGAGCGCTCGGACTTTGCCCGCTTCAATCGCGGCAAGGTGCGGCAAGCGGGCGCCGTCGAACAGCGCCAGCTGCGCGTGCGCTTGATCGGTAACGGCCGTCAAGCGAGCGCCTCGCTCGCGCTCTGCGGGGCGCTCGCCGATGCGGATGCGGTCCGGGGTGTCCTGCGCGAGCTGCGCGAAGTGTTGCGCGATTTGCCCGTCGATCCGCATCTGTTGATCGCGACCGAAGTCGATTCGACGGAACAGCGCCGCACAGGCCAACTCGCCGACCCGCGCGCGCTTGCGCGCGATGTGGTCGCCGCCAGCGGCGCACTAGACCTGGTCGGCATCTACGCCGCGGGGCCGATCTATCGCGGTTTTGCCAATTCGCTCGGACAGCGTAACTGGCACGAGGTCGAAAACTTCAACTTCGAGTGGAGTTTGTACCATCGCGCCGACAAGGCGGTGAAAACCGGCTATGCCGGCTCGCACTGGAGCGCCGCCTCGTTCGAGCGGCGCTTGAACGAGGCGGCGGAGCAGCTCGCCTTGCTCGAGCGTCCGGCGCATACCCTCACACCGGGCGAGTACGCACCTTCTTCTCCCCGCGGGCTCTGGATGAGATTCTCGGCTTGTTGTGCTGGGGCGGCTTCTCCGCCAAATCGCGGCTTACCAAACGCAGTCCGCTGATCCGCATGGAGCAAGGCGCGCGACTGCATGAGATGGTGAGCTTGAGCGAGAATACGGCGGACGGCATGGCTCCCGCCTTTCAGAGCGACGGCTTCGTTAAGCCCGCGCGCGTACCGCTCATCGTGGCGGGCAAGCTCGGTGAGGCGCTGGTGGCACCGCGCACCGCGCGGGAATACGGAATCGACGGCAATGGCGCCGGCACGGGCGAGCATCCCGACTCGCTCGATCTCGCCGCCGGCGAACTCGACGCGGCGAACGTCTTGAGTGCGCTCGACAGCGGGCTGTACATCAATAATCTTTGGTATCTCAACTTCTCCGACCGCTCGGCGGGCCGTATTACGGGAATGACGCGCTTCGCCAC
>CAZILI010000021.1:0-18876 GCA_964539965.1 uncultured Burkholderiales bacterium
TCTGGAACTTGCGGAAGGCGTCGATCTGCCACTGCGGGTTGCCCCACAGCAGCGAGTCGGTGCCCCACAGCACGTAG
The DNA here is from genome assembly GCA_964539965.1 of uncultured Burkholderiales bacterium. Classification (GTDB taxonomy): domain Bacteria; phylum Pseudomonadota; class Gammaproteobacteria; order Burkholderiales; family JALYOK01; genus CAZILI01. The sequence continues at coordinate 78 of CAZILI010000021.1, forward strand.
TCCGGACCCAGGTCGCGCAGCTAGGTGCCCAGTACGTGAGCGCACTCGAGCGGCCGGCTGGTCACGGTGGCGGCGAAAGTCGAGCCCACTTCGCAATACAGGTTCTTGCGCTGCGGCTTGAAGCCCTTCATCGCGGCCAGTTCGTTGTGATACGGCCAGGCGGAATGGTAGGCGATGAAGTTCAAGTCCAAGAAATCGTCGGCCGTGGCGTCGAAATCCTCGCAGTGCGCATAGCGCGCGTAGAACTGGCCGAACGGAATGCCCTTGTGGCAGCCGATGTTCTTTACTCCGAGCTTGCGGCATTCTTCCCAGATCGGGTATGCAAGCTTCTCGTCATCGAACCACCAGCCCTTCTTCTTCGTCGAGTCGAAGGTGTAGAGCTTGAGGCCGGAGATCTTGTCCTCCGCAACGTACTTGCGCAGCCGGTCAAGCGTGACGTCGAGACCGTGGTTAGGCGTCAAGCCGCCGGCGAGCATGATCGTGTTCTTCGGCCATTTGTCGCGCACCTGTTTTTGATAGGACATGGGGATCATGTCCTCACCGCCGTAGTCCTCGCGGAAACCGAACGGATTGAAAATCCCAACCGTGGTGTCGCTTTCCTGGAGAATCATCTTGCCGTAGTTCTCGACGTTCATGTCGCGCGTGCCGTTCTTCAAGCCGAACGCCTTGCCCAGATCGTCCAGCAACTGAACGAACCACATGCCGCGCTCGGTGGCGTTCTTACCGGCTTCATAATGGCCCGGTCGCGTACAGACGTGGGTGTGAACGTCGACGATGAAGTCGTTGCTCGCTCGCGCTCTGAGCATGTACTCCTTCTTCGCATCCAGATCCGCCGCTTCGGCGGCGTTGATTTCGAAGAACTTCATGCCGGTGGTTTCGTTCACGGCCAACATCGCCGCGGAAAAACCGAGGCCCGACTTCAGGAAGTTGCGGCGCGACATTCCGGCACGCTTAGCGTAGCCGTCCATCTTCTGGGAGATGCGGTCACCCATGTTGCCCGATAGGAACAGCGAAGCGCCGATCTCATCACCATTGAAGGGATCCTTGGGCATGTGCTCAAGGCCCTTGAAGTGCTGCAGGATATTGAACTCCATAGAGAACTCCCCCTTTTTGTGTGGTTTATTACCCGGGCGGCTGCACGGGAGCGCGCAGTAAGCCCGCTTGTTAGCCTTTCACGCAAAGCGAAGACGACGCTACTCCTCCGCACGCGACGTGTCAATGCTGCATCGCGACGCAGATGCGCCCAATCAATTCAAAAGCTTATTAGGTGGTGCGGGCGCTGCCCGCCAGGCTACTTAAGACTGGAGGTGGTGGAGCGGCCGATGCCACGGCTCAAGCGCACGCCGGCCTCTTTGCCCCGATAGTAAAACGGCATGAGCGCCACCTCGGAAAACCCCAGGCAGCGATAGAAGCGACGCGCCCCCTCATTGGCGGCGCGGACCTCGAGTTGCATCGCGGTGATACCAGCGGTGAGCGCGGACTCCTCGATCCAGCGCACGAGTTGGCGCCCGACCCCCACGCGCTGGTAGTCCTGGCGCACGGCGAGCAGGCTGAGGTGGGCGTGCTGACTGGCGAATTGACAGATGGCAAAGCCGATCACCTTATCGCCCGCACAAGCGACGATGGAGAGTGTTTCGCGGTCGCGGATGTTGCGCCCGACGCGCACCGGTGTCCAAGACCAGCCCAGGCCGGTCTCGATGAGCTCGCGCGACATGACGGCGATCGTCACCGCGTCGCGGACTCGGGCGAGGCGTATGCAAATGCTTGTATCCACAGAATTCGATCGATGAGCCGACATTGCGCCGGTGTTACAGTCTTCCCCCTCCGAGGGCCGCCGGGCTACGATGGTTCGCAGCCACAGGCATCACTATAGGCTACCGGAACGCATTTGGCGCATCCCTTTCCGGACTGACGTTGCGTGCGGACTAAGCCCCGCCGATAAGGGCTTGCAGCTGCCGGCGGCAGGAGGCCGGATCTTCAAACACGATGCCGTGCATGCCGACCGCCCGTGCGGCCTCGATGTTTTCCGGCCGATCGTCGATGAACACAGAGCGCTCGGGATCGAGCCGATAGCGCCACAGCAAGTAGTGATAAATGTCGGCCTCGGGCTTCAGCAATTTGACGTGCGCCGACACCACGATGCCCTTGAAATAGCGCCAAAAATCGTACTTTCCGCGCACATAGGCGTAGCTTCGCCTGCTCATGTTGGACAAGCAATACAGCGCATGGCCGGCCGCGTGCACTTCCTCGAGCAGCGCGTGGCTTTCTTCGATCGGCGTGAGCGTCTCCTCCGTCTGCACCAACAGCTCTTGCAATAGCGTCTTCGGCAGCGCCGTGCGCGCAGCCCACCCCTCGAGCGCATCCGCCTCGGGAAGCGAGCCGCGATCGAGCCGATTCCAGTCGTCGTGGGCAAGGATTTCGCGGTGCAGCAGAGCTTGGATGCGGGGGTCGTCGCTGGTACGTGCCGCCACCGCCTGCGGGTCCCACCGCAACAGCACCCTACCCAGATCGAACACCACATTACCGATCGACATCGTGCGGCTCACCACCCAAGCAGGCCGAGTAGCTTTTCCCGGCTGATGTAGACGAAGGCGATCGCCATGGCAACGTAGGTGGCGACGCACACGCACATGATGAGCCGGGTCACCGGATGCGGCTTGACCCATTTCGGGAATGCTCTGGGCAGCATCACGTAGTTGAGATAGATCAGAGCCGGACCCATTAGCGCCATCGCCAGGAAGGCGATCACGCCTCGAATCACGATCAGCGGACCGGGCGGCGCCAGCGCCATGGTCACGACGGTCAGCACGGTGAAGATCCCGACGAAAAGATAGTACCAAGTTCGATAGTGCAGCTTCTGCGCACCCTTGATGTTGGAATAGAAGAAGTCGGCCTGCACACGCGAATAGCCGTCGGTCAACTGCAGCCATGCATCACACAAGAACGCCGCGGCGACGATAAGAAACAACGCCTTGCCCACCGCGCCCCAGGAAACCTCGAAGAACGCCGACTGGACGACCGCGATCTCCCAGCCGGAGGGAATCTTTCCTTCCGGTAACAGCAGCGCGAATGCGAGCCAGCACATGATGGCCGTGGTGACAAAGTTGAGCCCGATCCCGATTGCGTTCTCGACACTCAGATACTTCATCCATCCCTTGTATTGACGCCGGTTCTCCTCCGTGTCGTCGAAAGCGTAACCGGTTGCGGGAATGGTCTCGGCTTGGCCGGTTATCGGCGAGGTCACCCTGCCGACCAGCTTGCCCATGCCGATTCCCTTGTCGCGCATCCAATAGCCGATGAACAGCTGCCCGAAGCCGCCCGCCCCGGCGAAAGCGATGCTGGTGACGAGCGTGTTCAAATCCTTGTCGTCCCACTTTGGTACTTGGCTCAAGGGCGTGTAGTTGGGGATCAGCGCAGAGAAGAAATCTCCGGTGACCGCCAGGACCTTTTGTTGAAACACGGCGAACACGATGCCGACCATAGTGATAACGACCACTCCCATGGAGATGCGTTCGACCCAGGTGTAGGCCACGCTGCCGAACACTAACACGACCAGATAGATCGCAATCGTCAGGTAGCCCCAGAACAGCGACTGGCCGCGCGGCTCCCAGCCGGACGGAAAGCCGGTTAGGGAGGCGAGCGCCGTGCCGCCGGCAGAGGCGTAGGCGCCGAACCAGGCGTTCTCGATGAACACGCCGATCCAGAACACCCACGCATACAGGCGCGACATTCGGGTAAAACCCGTCATCGGGGTCTCGCCCGTCACGGCAACATAGCGGCAGATTTCCAAGTTGTACCAGTACTGCAGCAGCGAGGCGGGGATGAGCAACCCCAAGAAAGCCGCGCCGTACTTGGCGGTGAGATAAGGCCACCAGATCAACTCACCGGAGCCTTGCGCTAGCGCGGCGAACAAGATCCCCGGGCCCATGTAGGCCAGAACCCCGCCGAACACGGGCAACGTCGCCAACTTCAAAGGGGGCAGCGTGCCCAGCGCTCGCTCGTTCGATTGCAAGACCGATGCATGACTCATGACGTGCCCTCCTCAGACTATTTCTGCCCGTCAGGTACCTGATGCGCCGCGCCGTGCGAAATCCGCGCAAACTAGGTGCGCGCGCCGTACGTGGCACACGCTTGGTCAGATTACTCCGACTCGCAAGGCGCAGACAATGTCTCTTCGGATGTCGATCGTGTAATGCTTCGCTCTTGACGGTGCGCATGCGCGTCATCATGAAGCAGGCCGCCAGAACGAGAATGAGCCGGACAGGCGCGAACCGCAATGAGCTTCGCCCGCCCACAGCCGAGCACGTCTTCCTCGGCACGTCGGCGGACGCGATCCGGAAACGCTGCACCGGGTCGGTCAGGCCGTTAGTCGGCTCGATTCAAGAAGAACCAGAATCGACTGCCTTCACCCAGCCGGCTATCCACGCGGATCTCGCTGCCGTGCTCCTCTAGGATGCGGCGGACAATGGCGAGTCCGAGCCCGAGGTGGAGCGCCGTATCTGCCTCGCCCTCGGAGGCCTGATAGAACCGGTCGAAGACCCGCGCGAGGTCTGCCTGCGCGATCCCGCGACCGGTATCCGCGACCTCGATCCGCACGCGCGACTCGTGCGGCTCGGCGCGCAGTCGCACGCTCCCACCCCTCGGCGTGTGCGCGATGGCGTTGCGCACGAGATTTTCGAGCACTCGTTCGATCATGCCGGCGTCGGCGCGCACAAGCGGAACGCCGGGCGCCGCCGCGGCGCTGATGCTGACGCCATGGGCCTGCGCGTCGATTCGAAACCTCAAGGCAACGTCGTGCAGCAGCTCGGCGACGGATAAGGCCTCTTTGAGCGGCGAGACCTCGTTCGCCTCGAGCTTGCTCAGCTGGAGGAGATCGTCCAGCATTGCCCCGAGCCGCTCGCCGCTGCGCGAGGCGGTGGCGAGGTAGGTCTTACGCTGCGCGTCGGTTAACTTCTCTTCCCGGAGCAGCAGAGTGTCTAGATAGCCCCTAATCACCGTGAGCGGTCCCTTCAAGTCGTGCACGATGTTGGCCACCAAGTCGCGCCGCCGGCTGTCGCGGACCTTCAGCCGGTCGATGTAGATCGCGATCTGCTCCGCCATTTCGCGGTAGACGCGACGCACGCGGTCGATCTCATCGGTGCGCCGCACCGACAGGACGCGTTCCGTCTCCGGGCGACTGGAGAAATCCGACGCTCGGAAGACCTCGATGTCGTCGGCGAGCCGCTCCAGCGGACGAGTCATGAGACGAAACATGAGCCACGCGGTGGAGCCGGCGAACAGCAGCGCTCCCCCCGCCAGGGTGAGGGCAACTCGAAACACGTAGCTACCCTTGAGCATGTCCCAGATGCTGCGATGCTCGGTGCCGCCCAAAATCACGTACAGATAGGCTTCTGCCTCCCCCGCTGCGGGAACACGCGCGACCGAGAATATTCCCCGGCGCGCAGCATGGCGTGGATCGTCGCCTAGCAACGGAAAGCGCGCGTGTCCGGAAAGGAATTCCTGGATTGGTGCCAGATCGACCGCGGTTCGCTTGAGCGTGCGCAGCAACGGCGCAGTACACGCCAGAACTCTACCCGCCCTGTCCAGGAGATAAATTTCTATCGCAGGGTTGGCTCTCATCTGACGGTCAAACAATGCTTCGAGCTGCGCGGTTTCTGGCCGCTCGCCGCTTGATAGGTTCTGTTCGACCAGATGTGCCGCCAGGCGCTGATTCAGCTTTTGCGTCGCCTCCTGGTCATAACGTTGGAACATGAACAAGGCGAGCGCAACTTGACTCGTCCCCATTGCCACGCAAAGGGCGACCAGCACGAGGGTGAGCCGCCGACTGAGCTTACGCACCCGAGTTGCCCCGGCCGCGGCGGGCGGCGTCCTCGATCAGGACGATTTCCGTTAGCCTCATGCCGGCGGATTCTACAGGGGCAGGCGGCGGCGAATCTTCACGAAAGTATCACGCATCCCGCGTCAGCCAAGGAACAGGGAATCCGCCGCAGTTTCGGCCTGCGGGCCGGCGCGGCCGACCAATGCCCCGCAGGTCGGTGCTATCGATGCGTTCGGCAGGCACGCGCGCGGCATCCGTAGGCCTTTGCGCGCCCGATCTCGTGCTGAGATAATCCTCGCTTTGCATCGCCGTTCCAAGGAACACCCGATGAGTGAAAGCAATCCCGCGATTCGCCCGAGCGCGGCCCTGATCGACGCCTATCGCGAAGTAGCGCGGTGCTACAGCGCCTCTTGCGTGTTCGCCGACGTGCAAGGACGCAGCAACGTCATGCACAGCGCGATCAAACCCATTTTCCCCGGCAAGCTGGTCGGAGCGGCGCTCACGGTCAAGCTGTCGGCCGGTGATCTGCAAGACCCGCTGGCGGCGCTGGAAGCGGCGCAGCCCGGCGATGTCATCGTGGTCGACGCTTTCGGCGAAACCGAGACCTCGGTTTGGGGCGGACTCATGGCCGCGCTGTGCCAGAAGCGCGGTGTGCAGGGCGCGGTGATCGACGGAGCGGGACGCGACATCGACGAGTTGAAGGATCTCAAGTTTCAGTTGTTCACGCGCGCCATCACCGCGCGCGGCACCCACACCATGTTCTCGGGCCGCAAGGGCGACGTACAGCTCAACGTGCCGATACAGTGCGGCGGAGTGGTGGTCAGTCCGGGCGACATGATCGTCGCGGACGAAATCGGCGTCACGGTCGTGCCGCAACCGCAACTCGAAGAGGTGCTCGAACTCGCGAGCCAACAGGCCGAACGCGAGGAGCGCACGCGGCGAGAGATCGCAAAAGGCAAGACCGTCGAGCAGTTGCTCGCCGAATTCGGACGCATCTAAGCGCGTGCCGCCGGCGCTCATCGCTCTCGACTGGGGGACGTCGTCCCTGCGCGGTTTTTTGGTCGAAGCGCGGGGCAGCGCGCTGGATGAAATCACCGCACCGCTCGGCATCATGAAGGTGACGAACGCCGGCTTCGAGGCCGCGTTCGAGCAGGTCTGCGGTCCGTGGTTCCAAGCGCACGGCGCGTTGCCTACGCTCGCTTGCGGCATGATTGGCGCGCGCCAAGGCTGGGTGGAAGCGCAGTACGTTCCGTGTCCGGCAGACGGCATGTCGCTTGCGGTCAAGCTCACCCGTTTCACGACGAGTCGCGGTCGAGCCTTCGCCATCGTGCCGGGCTTGAAGGTCGAAAGCGCTTCCGGTGTGCCGGATGTCATGCGCGGTGAAGAAACTCAGATTATCGGCGCTCTGCAGCACACCGGGGCGAGCGAGGGACTATTCGTGCTGCCCGGCACACACAGCAAGTGGGCGAGCGTGCGCGGCCGACGTATCGAAGCGTTCGCCACTTTCGTGACAGGTGAGGTGTTCGCCCTGCTGTGCGAGCACAGCATCCTCGGCAAGCCGATGAGCTCGCGCGAGGATCATGAGGACGCGTTTGCGCAAGGTTGCCAAGAGGCTCAGCGGGATGCTTCGCGCGCGGCCGGCTTGCTGCATCAATTGTTCAGTGCGCGCACCCTGGGGCTTTTCAATCGCGTGCCGGCCGAGGGGCTGTATTCCTATCTATCGGGTTTGCTGATCGGAGCGGAGATCGTCGGCGCCAAGCAGCTCTACCCAGGCGCCAAAGCAGTCACCTTGATCGGCGAGGCGCGGCTTTGCTCGCTGTATCGGCGCGCTCTCACGCACGCCGGCATCGAGGCAGCAAGCGCGCCCCAGTCGGTCACCTTGCAGGGTTTGGTGGTGCTCGCGCGCGAGGCGGGATTGCTGCGGTGAGGCGCGCGCGCCCCGTCTTCGCCGGCGGAGGTTTGTATGACGCTACGTGAGGGCTTGCGCGAGGTACCCTTGATCGCCATTCTGCGCGGCATTCGACCACAAGAATGCGCCGCCGTGTGCGAGGCCTTGATCGAGGCGGGCTTCTCCGTGATCGAAGTGCCCCTCAACTCGCCCGAGCCGTTCACCAGCATCGAGATCGCCGCGCGGACCTTCGGCGATCGCGCGCTAGTAGGCGCCGGCACGGTGCTGCGGGGCGAGGAGGTGACACGCGTGCGCGACGTCGGCGGGCAGCTCATCGTCATGCCGCACGCCGATCAGGCCATCATCGCGGAGGCCAAGCGGCTCGGCCTCGCTTGCACTCCCGGAGTGGCAACGCCCACCGAGGGCTTTGCTGCACTGGCTGCGGGAGCGGACGGATTGAAACTGGTCCCCGCAGAGATGCTGGGCCCACCCGTGTTGAAGGCGATGCGCGCCGTGTTCCCGCTGGACACGCTGTTTATACCGGTGGGGGGAATCACGCCGGAAAATCTCTCAGCTTACTGGGCGGCCGGCGCAAGCGGATTCGGGATCGGTTCCGCGCTGTATCGGCCGAATTTGACCCTTGAGCAAGTGCGCGAGAATGCGCAACGCTTTGCGCGGGCCGCGCGCAAGCTCACGCATTAACCGGCGGCGGAATCTCGAATACCTGGCGCAGGTAGTTCAAAAAGGTGACGTCGTCGCACAAGGTCTTGCCGGGCTCGTCCGACACTTTGGCGACCGGCTGACCGTTGCAGCGCGTCATCTTCATCACGATATGCAGCGGCGCCGGCCCGCAATCGTTGGTGAGATTGGTGCCGATGCCAAAGGAGGTCCTGGCGCGGTCGGCGAACTTCTCGTACAGCTCGACCGCGCGCTGCATGTTGAGTCCGTCGGAGAACACGAACATCTTGGTCATCGGATCGATGCGCAGCGCGGCGTAGTGGTCGAGCGCCTTTTCGCCCCACAGGACCGGATCGCCCGAGTCGTGGCGCAATCCGTCGAACAGCTTGGCGAAGTACAAATCGAAGTCGCGCAAGAAAGCGTCCATGCCGACGACGTCGGTGAGCGCGATCCCCAAGTCGCCGCGATACTCGAACACCCAATTCTCCAGCGCGGCCTTCTGAAACTCGCGCAGCCGATAGCCTAGCCCCTGATGTGCCTGCAGATACTCGTGCGCCATAGTGCCGATCGCGGTCAGGCCCAAGCGGCGCGCCAGGTCGACGTTGGAGCTGCCGCGAAAAAATTCCGGCAACTGATCGCGCAACGTGGCGACCACCTCTTCGTGCCATTGTCGCGAGTAGCGTCGCCTGGTGCCGAACTCGAACAGCAGGAACGGCGTCGCGCGCGGCTTGCGCTCACCGAAGCGCTTGAGATACGCGATCTTGTCGCGCAGGCGCTTGCGTCCCTCTTGCAGACATGCGGCGGCGTCATAGCGGCGGAAATACAGCTCGTTGACGATGGCCAGCACGTAGATTTCGAACATCATGGCGTGCAGCATGGGCGCGCGCACTTCGATGGCGAGCCCCCCCGGATCGTTCGGGTCGGGCGCGACACGGATAAAGCGGCGGCGAAACTGAAACAGCTCGAGGAAGTCGACGAAGTCCGACTTGAGGAAGCGCAGCGAGCGTAGATAGTCCAGTTCGGCCTGCGTGAAGCGCAGTTCACACAGGCTATCGATCTGCGCTTCGACCTCTTCGCACAATTCCGCCAGCGAGTGCTCGGGACGATAGCGGCAAGTAAACGTGTACTCGGTGAGCGCGCTCGGAAAGCGATGCAGAGTGACCTGCATCATGGTGAACTTGTACAGATCGGTGTCGAGCAGCGACTCGATAACGGGCCGGAACCCGCGCGCGGCCAAGGCTATACTCCGTACGGTAGGATCACTGCGAGTCTTTTCCCATAAGGCCTTGAGCTTATATACCCCCCGGGCATCGAGCCATTCTGCAGCCGCACCGGAGAAACGATTCTATCATCGGGCCAATCGCTACCGAAGGGTAAGCAAGATCCTCAATTCTGCAGCGTGCGACTCGCTTCGATGCCGTGGTCAACGCACGCCTTCACCTTCGCCGCGCTGCGCGAATCCACCAGGTTCTTGCACTTGCCGATGAGTTCGGCCCACTCAGACGGATAGGACGCGAGCGCCGCCGCCGCTTCGATGTCGCGATCCACGCAATTCTTCACCCAATTCCACCCCAACTCACTGCTGGCCCGACAACGCTGCAGGATCTGGCGATGCTCGGCCGGATACGCAAGCACTATTTCACGCACTGCCAGGTTCTCGCGCACACAACGATCGATCGCCTCCGCGCCCCATTCGGCGTTGGCGAAGTGGCACGTGGTGACGATTTCATCCTTCTCGTCGGCCGAGGCGTATGGAGCGAAGCCGAGCAACATGACTAGGCATGCGGTTGGTTTCAACATGACGACATCGTAACCGGCTTCGCCCATGCTGTCTCTAGTTTCTCGCTCAGCGTAGGCCGACTACCGCACGCGGCGCATCGCGCGGAGCTCCGCCTGCCTAGCCCAGCGGCGTACAGCCAAAAGGCAGTACCCGTCCGGCCGGGCGCGACCTGAATCCAAGCCCCAAACCCTCCCGTATAACCCTCTGAGCCACAGTTGTGGTTCGAGCTTGGACAACTTCTCCCGGAGGTATTTGCAATGAAAGCAAATCGCAAGACTAGTTCGCGCTGTTTCGCGTTCTGCACAGCCGTGGCAGCCCTGGCGACGGCGCTGACCGCAACCGCGCAAGTGGACCGCGACGACGTGCGTGATCCGGCCAACGGAGTCGACTTGGCAACGAGCCTGCGTTTGCAGGTATTCGCGCTTACCGCCGATCAACGCTTGCTGACGTTCAAGGTCGCGATTCCCAACGTCCTGCGCACGATCGGAACGGTGTCGAACCTCGATCCTGCGGACGCGACGTTGGTGGGGATGGACTTTCGCGTGCAGGACGGCAAGCTCTACGGCGTGGGCCGCGCCGGCGGCATCTACACCATCGACACGCAAACCGCAGTGGCCACGAAAGTGTCGCAGATCAACAACGGCGTGGCGCTCGATCCGGTCGCGACCAATTTCGGAGTCGATTTCAACCCGGATGCGGATCGGCTGCGCATCGTGAGCAACCAAGGCCAAAACCTGTCTCACAACGTGAACGTCGGCGGAACGACAACGCAGCAAGGCGCGCTGAACCGTGCCGGCACCACGGCGACCGGCGTGAGCGGCGCCGCCTACACCAATAACTTGGTCGACGGCGCTCCTAACACCGGCCTCGGAACCACACTATTCGACATCGACACACTGAATGACGTCGTGGCGGTTCAATCGCCACCCGGTACCGGCAACCTGCAGAACGTCGGCCCGCTCGGCGTCAATGCCGGCGCTGCGATCGGGCTTGACATCTACACCACGCTGCGTAACGGCAAGGCCGTGAGGAATACGGGCTTCGCCTCCATCCCAGTGGGCACGACGGTCGGGTTCTACTACGTGAATCTGCTCACGGGGAAGGCGACGTTGCTCGGTAATCTCAACGACAGCGTCGTCGATATCGCGCTTCCACTCAACCAGTAGCGGTGCGGTAAGGGCGGTCCGCAGGGCGGGTACATCTCTGGGCTTTCCTTTGCCCGGCAACAACTCGACCCGCGGACCCAGCGCCCCCCTTGCCCGGTGGCGGGGATAGGCGGTCGACCCCGGGTGTCAGGGTGCCGCCTTCAGGTACGTGTCGAACCACTCGGTTGCGAGCTGCGTCGCCTGCTCCCGCGCCGATCCGTAGGTGCGCCGACGCGCCGCGCGTCGACCGTCGACTCGCCCATCACCGAGTGCACCGCACTGAAAACGTCGGTAGCTTGATCGAGCGGATCCACCACCTCGCGCAACTCACGGCGAGCGCTTGCGTTCCCGTTCGCCGCCTCGTCGCGCACCCAGCGCGCATCCCTGTGTTGCGTGGCTTGGCCATATGCCCAATATGCCCTTCGCCTCGCGCCTCGCCATGCATCGCGCGAAAGCGCCGTCGCGGCCATGTGGGAATAGATCAGAGGTTCCCTAGAACGAAATAGCCGGCACGCGCGAAGTGCTCTGCTTGCGGCTGCAGCATGCCGGCGGTGCCGCCCCAGCCGTGAGACATCACGATTGCCGGCAGGCGCTTATCTTCCGTCGCCTGTGGCGACAATACAGTCCCGCTCGTGCGCGTGCCGTCGCTGAAAATATCAACCTTGCGTTCAACGATCTGCGCGAGCGCGAGGCCGTTCGTTGCCGCGCACACGGCGAGCGCGACACATAGGATGCGTAGCTTCGACATCGATGAGCTCCCGAACCAATGAAGCTCCACTTTGCCATCAACCTCTAGTGTCAAGACGAATGCGCCGCGCGAGGCGGCGCATTCGCCGGGCGGGACGAAGATGATGCCTAGCGGGGCGCGTCGAGCGTGCCCATCGCTTTCGGGTAGGTCACGATGCCCCAGGGGAGCTCTTTGCCTGAAATGCGCTTTACTTCCGCATAGGTGTTGGCGTCGAACACTAGCACCTCGTGCGAGCGCCCGCATGCGAGCAGAATCTTCGAATCGTCCGGTGTGAAACTGAAATGCCAGCAGCGATCGGCGGTGGGGATCTTCTTTATCGGCTCGAAGGTCTTGCCGTCGAACACTTGCAGCTGCTTCTCGCGCGAGGCGGCGACGAAGAGCCGCTTGCCGCTGCGGTCGAATGACACCCCGTACGGCGTCTTGCCGGTCGCCACACGCTTCACGATGTTGAAGTTCTTGTCGAGCACGATGAACTTGTCGCCGTACTCAAGTGTCACGACGTAGTGCTCGCCATCCGGCGAGACCTTGACACCGCGCGGTCGATTTCCCTCCTTCGCCGTCTCGACGGTCTTCACTAGTTTGCCGCTCGACAGCTCGAACACGGCGATCGTGTTGTCGGCCTCGTTGGTCACCAGCATCAGCTTGCCGTCGGAGGAGAATTCTAATCCCTCCGTCTCCGGGCCGCTGGTGATAGTGCGAACCACTTTCATTTCCTTGAGATCGACCACCGCGATCTTCGCGGGTTCCTTGGGACCCTTGTCGTCGTCGTCGTCCTTCTTCGCCTCACCGGGCTTGGGCGGCGGTCCACCCTCGGAGCTGGGCTCAAAAGTAACGTAGGCCTGGTCGTCGTGGACGCGCACGAACTCGGGATTCTTTCCGATCGGGATGTGTTTGATGACCTTCTTCGTAGACGTATCGATCACCGAAACGTTGCCGCCGTCCTTGTTCGCAGTGATGACGTACTTGCCGTCGGCCGTCACCCCGATCCCGCGCGGCCCCTTCGCCTGGACGTCGATCGCGCCGATCACTTCCAGCTTGTCGAGCGCGATGACGGTCACACCTCCGTCTTCGTTGCTCACATACGCGAGGCCCTCCTGCGCCCGTGCCGACGCCATGCTCAATGCCAGAATGGCGGCCGTGGCGACGAGCGCCATTCGGTTATTTGAACCCTTCATGCTATGTACCCTCTCTCCTCTAGGTTTGCGCTTCTGACTAAACGCGCCAACGGTAGCAGCGACGACAGGCCCTCGCAAGTCGCCTCTGAGCGCAAGGCTAAAACTCATAGCGGGCGCCGACCCAAATCCCCCGTGGCGCACCGGGCGAGCGAAATTGCTCGGCCACTGGCTCAACACCCTGCGCCGGCCCGAAGGTCCGATCCGGCGTGTTGAAGAAATTCTCGCCCAGCACGCCGAAGTTAGCGTATTCCTTGTCGAGCAGGTTGTTGACCCGTGCGAACACCTGCAACGCCTTGGTTAGTTCATATCTGCCGTCGAGATTGACGATCGTATATCCCGGGATCTTCCCGCCTCGGTCTTGATTGTTCTCGTCGCCTCGCGCGTACACGCTTGAGCTGTAGATCACGTTGGTACCGATTGAAAATTTCTCGGTAAATTCGTACTCGGCCCGCACCTTGACGCTATGTTGGGGTATGCCCGGAATTTTGGCGCCGGAATGAACGAATACCGTGTCGGGATTGCCGTCGCCGTCGGTGTCGATTGCTGCAGAGTTAACTTGGCTAGCAAACTGGAACGGCGAACGAAACGTGGCGTCGACGAAACTATAGCGCGCCGACAGCCCCAGCTTCGCCAGCTTGGTTGCGCCGGTAAGTTCCAAACCCTGACGACGCGTCTTACCGACATTGGAAAAGAAACCGGAGTTTGGGTTTACCGACGCGGGGTCGTTGATGAACAAGATGTCGTCGCTGAGGTTTGTGCGGTAGATCGCCGCGCTCCAGGTCGTGACTTCGCCGAATTTGCCGCGCGCTCCGGCTTCCATGGTCTTGGAGACGACTTTCTTGAGCGGCGGATCGGCGAGGAAGTTATTGGGCAGTTTGCACGGCGCGCTGGGATCTGCGCAGGTGAGTTCAATCGGCGTGGGGGCACGCATCCCCTCGTTGTAGGTGGCGTAAGCCGTGAGCGAACCGGTCGGATTGAAGTTGACACCTACGGCGGGATTGAAGCGCGAAAAAGTATGGTCCCCGTTGAGCAAGGGATCTGCGCCACTCTGGTCAGCGATCTTGACGCGGGCGCGGTTGTAGCGGCCGGCGAGAGTCAGACTCCACCGCTCGCCCAGGGATAACGTGTCGGTGAAGTAGATGCCGTAGTAGGCATTCTTCGTCTTGACGTCGGTTCCCAACACGAAATCGCTGAGGATTTGGTCGAGGGTACCGCGATCCGCGGTGAAGTTCGCCTCCTGAGATTCTTGCTTGAAGCTCACGTCGCCCAAGTCGGCACTGACGCCGAGAGCGAGCTGGTTCTTTCGCCCCGCGAGCTTGTTGGTGAGGGTGAGTTGCAGCGCTCCCCCGTAGCCGTCCTGATCGACCGTCGAGCGGTCATTGAACGCTTGATTCAACACGCTTACACCGTCGAAGTCATCGTTCACATTGCTGTTGAACTGCTTGGTCTTGAGCTTGCGGTAGTACAGATTTCCACCGAGCAGCACTTCCTCAGTGAAAAAATGACTCGCCTTCGCGTTCAAAAAAGTGAGGGTGTTGTCGGTGATGTCGGGGTAGGTATAGGCCCTTTGCGGCTGGCTCAAGAACGAAACCGGCAGCGCCTGTGTGCCTTGCAGCGAATTGTCCGCGAGCGAAAGTGAAACATCGAAGTCCGTCTTGTCGTCTTGCCATCCGAGTTTGCCGAAAGCCTGCTTGAGTCTGCTAGGAGAGAAGTCACGCCAGCCGTCTTCGTCGAGAAAATTGGCGGTTAGGAAATAGTCCCAGCGCTGGCCATGGCCGCCCACCTCTGCCTCGATGGCCTTGCGGCCGAAAGATCCGGCGTACGCCTGCACGGAAGCGCCCGGGTACTGAAAGCCGCTCTTGGTATATACGGCCAGTGCGCCGCCCAGGGTATTAAGACCGAATTGCGGATTGGACCCCGGGATGAGCTGGATGCTCGAGATCGCGGACTGTGGAATCAGGTCCCAGTTGACCGTATCGCCAAATGGCTCGTTGATGCGCACACCGTCGAGGAAGACCGACATCCCCTGCGGGGTGCCTAACAGCGGCGAGGCCGTGAAACCGCGAAAATTGACGTCCTGCTGAAAGGGATTGACCTGCCCGGAATTGATGCTCACGCTGTTCGGGTTCTGCTCGAGAAAATCCGTAAGATCGAGCGATTTCTGTTTCGCAAAGTCCTTATTCGTAATGACTTGAACGTTCGCCGGTACATCCTTCACCGGCGTGCCGATGCCAGGCAGCGGGGTCGTGCCGATCACCTCGACGGTGGGCAGTTCGAGGATTTCGGCCGGGTTGTCGGGTTTTTGCTCTTGCGCGCCGCCTGCCATAGGCAGGCCCACCAAGACGGCGGCAAGCGCCGCACCCGCGGGGCGGGAAAGCGTACGGTTCATAGCTCCTCTCTACTTTTTTCGTTCTGTGTCGTCCTGTTGCCCGCGCCGTGAGCGCATTGGCTGAAATCAGCCAATGCGGCTGTAATCAACCACCACTCCAGCCCTGAACATTGCGCCGGATCGGGTGCCCGGAGCGCTCTCCCATCGGAAAAAAAGCCGGGTTGTAACCCGGCTTCGTAGGAGGCGTCACTGCTTTGCTCAAAGTCGCGGAAGCGACAAGTCGATAGTGTGCAAAGGTCGTGCCACGGTTAGCATCGTCGGGCACAGGTTGGTCGGCAGCTAGCCCTTCAGTCCGTGCTTCTCCATGCGATAGCGCATCGTCATGCGGCTCACTCCGAGCTTGCGTGCGGCCTCCGAAACATTGTTGCCCGTCTCCCGCAGCGCGTGCTCGAGCAAGAAGCGCTCGGCGGCGTCTAAGGTCATCCCGACGATCGGCGGCACTGGCCCGCCAGCGGCCGGCGGAGGATGCCTGAGGCCGATATCGGCCGCCGACACCTCGCTGCCTTGCGCCAGCAACAGGGCGCGCTCGACCAAATGCTTGAGCTCGCGCACGTTGCCCGGCCAGGCGTAGTTGCGCATGGCGGCTTGCGCCTGCTCGCTGAAAGCGATCGGCGGCAGGCCATAGCGGCGCGCAGTCTGCGCGGCAAAATGCCGCGCCAGCAGCAAGACGTCATCACCGCGCTCGCGCAACGGCGGCAAGCTCAAGGTGACTACGTTGAGCCGGTAGTACAGATCGTTGCGAAACGCACCGCGCGCAATCATCTCCGGCAAGTCGCGATTGGTGCCCGCCACGAAGCGCGCGCCGACCTGGGACTCGCGCGTCGAGCCTAAGCGCCGCGATTTGCGCCGCTCGATGACATTGAGCAGCTTGGCTTGCAAATCGATCGGTAACTCTCCGATCTCGTCCAAGAACAGAGTTCCTTGCTCGGCCGCTTCGATGAGCCCCGCCCTCGCGCCATACGCGCCGGTAAACGCCCCCTTTTCGTGCCCGAACAGTTCGGCTTCGATCAGATCCTTCGGCAGCGAGGCGCAATCGATCTGCACGAACGGCTGCTCGCGGCGTGGGCTCGCCAAGTGCAACATGCGCGCGGCCACGTCCTTGCCGGTCCCCGTCTCGCCCAAAATCAGCACGGTCGGCGGCGGCTCACCCGAACTGGCGGCGACATCGGCCAGACGGCGCAACTGGTCGCGTACCCGCCGCATCACCGGGCTGTCGCCGAGCATGTGCACCCCTTCGGTGGCGCGGCTGTCGCGCTCGCGGGAATAGTCGAGCTGATGCTTGAGTTCGATCGTACGCAACGCCTGATCGATGGCGAGCTGAAGCTCGTCCAAATCGATGGGTTTGCGCAAGTAATCCAGTGCGCCCGATTTCATCGCCTGCACCGCATCGCCGATCTCGCCGTGGGCGGTCAGGACTATCACCGACGGGCGTTCACGTTCCCGCGCTTGTTCGGCAAGAAAGTCCAAGCCGTTACCGTCAGGTAGGCGCAGATCCAGCAGCACCAAGTCGACGGCTAATTCGCCCAACGACTGGCGTGCGACCGCGAGATTCGACGCGACGTGGCAACGATGCCCGGCGCGATCTAGGCGCTTGGCGACCGCCCGCGCGAACAGCACTTCGTCCTCGACCAGCAGGATCGTGGCGCGCGCCGGAGACGGCGACGGATTCACTTCATCGACCGGCGGATAGCTATCGGTTATCGGTGTCGGCATGTTCAAGTGGCAAAGCGACGCTCACTTCGGTCCCCGTCGGGTCCAAGCGAGTGAACGAGATTTTACCGCCCTGCTCCTCTACGACCTTCATCGCAAAAGGTATGCCCAGGCCGGTGCCAAAGCGCTTGGTGGTCGGTCCGGGCGACAGATCGCTCCCTGCGGGCGAGAAGGGGATGCCGGGTCCTTGATCGACGATCAGCACTCGCGCGTGGCCTGCGTGGAGCCCCACTTCAACAGCCAAGCTACCCTCGTGCGGCGAGGCCTCGATGGCGTTCAACAGCAAGCCGTGCAGCGCCTGCTCGATGAGTTCGGGGTCGGCGATGATCTCGATGCCGCCGCGCGGGCCTGTCCGCGCTAGGTGCAACGCCTTGTCGGCCATGCGCAGCCGCAGCATGTCGAGAACTGCATCGACCCGCTCGGTGAGGTCGAACGGCGTCGGCCGCGGCTTAAGTGGATGCAAATAGGAGAGCAGCGAGCTGGTCCAGCGCTCGAGCCGGTCGGCGGTGCCGATAATGCCGGCGAGATCCTCGCGCTGTTCGGCGGTGGCCGCGTCGGCCACCACCTGGGCGGTGGCGCGGATGCTGGCGATGGGATTTCGGATGTTGTGCGCAAGCACTGGCACCAGGGCTCCGAGCGCGGCCTGTTTTTCCGCGCGCAGCAAGCGCTGCCGGCTTTGCGCCAAATCCCCCGCCATCTGATTCGCGCTGCGGGCAAGGGACCGCAGTTCCGCCGGCCCGGTCTCGGGGACGCGCGTGTCCAGGTCGCCTTGGCTAATCGCGTGTGTGGCCTGCTCCAGGCGAGACAGCGGTTCCACCACGGCGCGGCGCAGGAATAGGCGAGACAGCGCCAGCAACGCGAGCGCAATCACCGCGGGCAACAACAGCAATACCACGGCGAGGCGATTGAGCCGGCTGAGGCGATCCTCGAGCGCCCGCTTTTGCACTCCCAGCAACGCTTCGATCGAGCCGATTGCGCGCTCATGCTCGCGCATCCCGCGCGCTTCCAACTCGGTGTTGAGCACGCGTTGTTTTTGCTCGAGCGGCATGTCGGCGTGACCGCTCAAGATTGCCTCGGCTTGCACGCGCAACGCCGCGTAGGCCCGGCGCAGGCGCGCGACCGCGGCTCGCTCGTCCTCGCCGCGGGCATCCGTCTCGAGCTGTCCGAGGCTGCTCTCGATCGCCACCTGGTACTCGCGATACTCGGGGGTTGCCTGCGGGTCGGCGAGGAACACGGAGTCGAACACTTCCTTGAGCTGACGGTACAGACTGCCGCGCACTTCCTGCACGGCCTGCATCATGGAATTGAGCCGCAAGGTCTCGCGCGAGGATTGCTGCCAGTAGTACAGAGCCACACCGCCGAACACGCTGCCGAATGCGATCAGCAGCAAATAGGCGGCGGCGTATTGCAGCAGATACTGCCTGAGCGACTTGGCGTGCGGCAACGAAGGCGATAAGCAACGCAAAAG
>CAZILI010000022.1:0-18042 GCA_964539965.1 uncultured Burkholderiales bacterium
AGCGCCGGCACCAGCGCCTGCGGATTCAGCGCCGCGTACTCGGGCGCGAACTGCTCGTTGGTAGTGAGCTTTACGTACGCGTGCTCGCACGCGATCCCTTTGAGGTTGAGCGCGATGCGTACCCGGTAGGCGGCCGAACTGCGGAAGTAGCCGTACAGTTTCATGCGAGCGACGGTGCGGCCGGGGCCGACGAAACGCAGCCCGACCCATACCCTACAGCGTAACCGCCTACAGGCGTCATCCGGATGCGGCTTATAGAGGTATACCCCTGCCTCTTCCTAAGCGGCGACCCGGATGGCCAGCTCCTCCAGGCCGGCGACATAGCCCAGCAAGTGGTCGCCGTGCTCGACCTTGCCGACTCCGGCAGGTGTGCCGGTGAAGATCAAGTCTCCCGGCTTGAGGGTGAAGAGCTGCGACAAGTGAGCAATGATATCGGCGGTCGGCCACACCATATCGGCGATATCGCCTTGCTGCCGTGCCTGGCCGTTCACCTTGAGCCATATCGAGCCCGCCGTGATGTGGCCCACTTTGTCGACGCGATGCAGTGCGGTGAGCGGCGCCGATTGATCGAATCCTTTCGCCGTATCCCACGGCCGCGCTTTCTCCTTGGCCGCGTTTTGCAGATCGCGGCGCGTCAGGTCCACGCCCACCGCGTAGCCGAACACGTGATCGAGCGCGCGCGCCGGCGCGATGTCGGCGCCGCCTTTGCCGATCGCCACCACTAGTTCGATCTCGTGATGCAAGTTGGCGGTCGCGCGCGGGTAGTCGATGGTGGTGCCGTTGGCGACCACCGCATCGGCTGGCTTGGCGAAGAAAAACGGCGCTTCGCGCTCGGGGTTGCCGCCCATTTCGCGCGTGTGCTCGGCGTAGTTGCGCCCGACACAATAGATGCGATGCACGGGAAACCACTGGTCGGTGCCGGCGACGGAGACGGCGGGGGGCTCTCCGATGGGAAAGGCGTAGCTCTTCATGTTCCTCCTGTCATTCGATCAAACGATGCCGACGTAGTTACGCGAGAAGTCGCGACGAAAGGTCTCGGACGACACTAGCTGCGCGAGCTTCGATTCGTTCAGCTTTTGCATGAAGCTCGCTTCCTGCGGGTCGGTGATAGCGGGCTTGTGCAGCATATGCAGCATGGCGTGAGAGAATTCCTGCGCGCGCCAGATCATCGGCAAGCGGCGCGCGGAATACTCGTCCAGCGAGTCCGCATCGCGCGCCCCGCGGCAGTATTCCAGCAGCAGCTCCCCGAGCAGGACCACGTCCTGCACGGCGAGGTTCATGCCCTTGGCGCCGCAAGGCGTGATGATGTGCGCCGCATCGCCGGCCAAGAACAGCCGCCCGTAGCGCATCGGCTCCTGCACGTAGCTGCGCATGGCGAGCACGCGCTTTTCGAAAATCTCGCCTTCGGTGAGCGACCATCCCCGCTTGGCGAGGCGCCGACGCAGGCTCGCCCACACGCGCTCGTCCGGCCAGTTGGCGACGTCTTCCTCGAGCGGCACCTGCAGGTAGTAGCGCGAGACTTTGTCGGTGCGCAGCATATGGCCGGCGAATCCGTCCGGGTGCAAGGCATAGATAATGTGCTCGGTCGACGGTGCCGCGTACGCGAGTACCGCGAGCCAGCCGTACGCGTGCTGCTTGTGGTAAGCCCGCCCCGCGCCCGTGGGCACACACTGGCGCGCCAAACCGTGAAAGCCGTCGCAGCCGATAACGAATTCGGCGTCGATGCGAAGCGCTGCCCCGCTCGCCAGCTCCACGCAATGCACGCGGATGCCGTCGGCGCCCTGCTCGACCGCGCGCGCGGGTGCGGCAAAGCGCACCACACCGCCGCGATCCAGGTACAGCTGCTGCATGTCGTTCACGAAATCGTTCTGCGGGTAGACGTAGTGCGCATCGCCGCCCGCCCATTGCGCGTACTCGAGGATGACGCTGAAGTCAGGGAAGCGGAATTCGCAACGCCCGTGCGCGGAGCCGTTCTTGAAGATCGAGTCAGCCAGAGCGTGCCGCTTGAGCTGGGCGATCGCGGTCGACTCGATCAACCCGGCGCGTCCGCGCGCGTAGATGTCTTCGCGACTGTGCGAGTCAACGACCATGCAGTCGATGCCGTTTTGCAGCAGGATGTTGCCGAGCACCATCCCCGCCGGTCCCGCACCGAGTATGGCGACCCGGGTGCGCAGCGCGGCCTCCGAGACCATTCCGTCCTCCTACGAGGGAGAGCCGCAAATGGTAACACCGCGCCCGCGGCTTGCGCGGGCGCGAAGCGGCCAAATTTCCTTGTGAACCTAGGGACCTAGTGCAGCAGCACTTCGACCATTTCGCGTGGGTCGTGCACGTCGAGCTTGCCGTAGATCTGTTTGACGTAGTAGCCGACGGTATCGGTGCGCACGCCGATGCGCTCGCCGATGTCGTTGCGGCTGCGGCCCGCGGCGAGCAACAGCGCCACGTCGCGCTCCCTTACCGACAAAGTTTCGCGCACCATGCGATCGAGCAGTACCAGCGCCTTGGGCTTCTCGTGCGTCACCGTGACGCCGATCAAGCCGCTGGTTTCGTTGCCGAGCGCGCCGGTCAATAGGTGCGCGCGGAAGGTGAATTTGCCCCACCAATTTTCCAGCGACAAGACCGGCGGCTGCACTCGCGCACCGCGCAGCGCGCCGAGCAAATTCTGGCAGAGTTGGGTCAGGGCGGCCGGCACATCTGAGCCCGAGGGGAGCCCGACGGTCGAACGGCCGATCTTGGGGTAGCTCGCCAGCAGCAGCAAGCGATGCCCGTTGCGGCAGGCGTCTTGCTGCTCTCCGGCCGTATTGAAGATGATCACGCCGGTGTCGGCCGATTCGTGATGGCCGAGCGTGATTCCGTCCAGCAGCCCGGGCTGTGCGGACAGCGCGTGGCTGATGTAGCGGCTTACCGACGCCAGCACGTTCGCCTCTTGGCGAGTGAACTCCGGCTCGTTCGCGGTGCGATACAGGCTCAGCTGCCCCAACGGTTTGCCGTTCGCCTGCACCACCGCGTACAGCGCGCGATGCGCGCGCAAAGAGCGCCACACCTGGCCGTAGTAGTCGCTTCGGTAGAAGCTTTCGTCGAAGCGCGCGATGTTCACGCCGTGCTCGCTGCGCGCGACCTCGCGAAAACGCGCCTTGAAGCCGAGCACCGGGTGTTGGTAGTACTCACGGAAATATTCGCGGATCAAATCCGCCCGCAGCATGCGCTCGGCGCACATGTTGGCGATATCGAGATGCTCGTCGACCCAGAAGAATGCGTTCGAGTCCGACTTCACGACGTCGTGCAAGGTATGCAAGACGTCTTGCATGACCGCTTCGCCGCCCAGCCCTAGGCAACACAGCTGCCGCAAGTGCGCAATCGCGCCTTTGCTCGTGCGCTTTACGAGATTTTGCATTCCCCCTCCAAGATGAGAATACTTCTCAATCTACTTGAGTTTCAAACGCGCCCGTGTTTGATTTTGTTTTGCGGAAATTACGCCTTTGCGGGGACGGCGTCTACTGGACTGAGGTCTAGTGCGAAGCGTGTTCGGGGCGGGTCGGCCCTCCCTCGCCAGGGGGGGTTTGGCGGCCGAGAACGACCGCAGAATAGAGGCTGTCGCGCTACCTGGCGCCGGCACGGGGCGGGTAACATAGCAAAAGACCCGGCCAAACAAACGAAATTACAAGGCCTTGCCGATGGTCACGTCCTTGCCGAGACTACATCGCTTCGCCTCGACCCTGAGGCTCGCGCTGAGCGCGCGCGCAGGCAGCTTGCGGCTGGGCGCGCTAGTGGGCGTGGCGCTGGCCGCCTTCGGCGCCGCGCTCGCCGTGTCACCTGTCGCCCCGTTTCTCGAGCGCGAACTCGGCCTGGGCTGGTTGTTTCTCGCGCGGGGGCCGATCGCCGCGCCAGAGGACTTGCTCGTCATCGGCATCGACCGCACGACCGGCGCCCGCCTGGGCATGCCCGGACCGGAGCCGCGCGACTGGCCGCGCAGCGTTCACGCGCAGTTGACCGACAAGCTGACGGCGGCGGGGGCCAAGCTGATCGTGTTCGACCTTCTGTTCGAGCAGGACAAGCCGGCCGGCGACGAGCCGTTCGCGCGCAGCATGGCCGCCGCGGGCAACGTCATTCTCGCGCGCGACATCGAGCGCACCCAACTCGGCGGCGGCATCGTGCAAGAGCGCATGGCGCCCATCGTGACTTCGCTGGAAGCGGCTGCGCTCGCCAGTGGGGTGATTCCACTGTCGGACGTCGAGCCGCGCAAAGACTCATACTGGAGTTTTCTCGCGAGCTTGAGCGGCGCCCCCTCGCTGCCGGTGGTAGTGCAACAGGCCTATAGCCTAGACGCCTACGACGAGCTGTACAGCCTGCTGGCGGCGCTGCGTCCGCGCGAAGTCGCCGACTACTGGCCGAAGCGCGCGAGCGAAGCGCGCAGCACCAAGTCGGTGGCCGCCGTGCCGCAGCTACTGCGCGAGCTTCTGTTGAAGGACCCGGCTCTGCATAGCGCATTGCGCGCTGCGCTCAACGACGGCAAACACACCCAGCTCGACGAATACAAGCGCCGCTTGTTGTTGGGCCTGGTCGACGCGGCGGCGGGCAGCGAGCGCCGCTACTTCAACTTCTATGGGCCGCGCTGGAGCATTCCGCGCATCGGCTACGACCAAGCGCTCGCCGACAACGGCAAAGCCGACGAGTCGTCGCGCTTTAAGAACAAGGTCGTGTTCGTCGGCTTCTCGGCGGTCGACAGCGCCGACAACAATTTCATTCGCGACTGTCATCCCATCGTCTACACCGACCCCGACGGCGTGCCGGTTTGCGGCGTCGAACTGGCGGCCACCGCCTTTGCCAACTTGCGGCAAGGCTCGGCGCTCGACCCGCCCGCCAATCGCCTCGTGCTCTCGATCGTGGTGATCGCCGGGCTCGCGCTCGGCCTCGCCGCCCTCGCGACCAACGCGGCGATCTCCACCGCCATGGTGCTGTCGCTCGCGATCGCGTATTGGGGATACGCCTATCACGAGTTCGCCTTTGCATCGCGTTGGCTGCCGGTGGTGTTGCCCGCCGCAGTGCTGCCCGCGTTGGCGCTGTTCGGCTCGGCGCTGGCGCGTTATACCCGCGCCGAGCGGCAGCGCAAGCGCTTGTACGAGGCGCTCAAGCGCTTCGTACCCGACGGCGTGGCCGACGCCATCGTCGACACTGTGCCCGACGTGACGTCGTACCGGCAGTTGGTGTTCGGCGCTTGCTTGGCAACCGATGCGCAAGAGTATTCGACCGTCGCCGAACAGCTTCCGGCAACCGAGCTTGCCTTGCTGGTGCAAGACTATTCCAAGGTGCTGTTCACCACCGTGCAACAAAACGGCGGCGTGGTATGCGGCGAAGCAGGCGACTCCATGATCGGCATTTGGACCGGCTCCAGTTCGCGTGCCGACTTGCGCGCGCAGGCGTGCGAGGCAGCGCTCGAGATCCTCGCGCGGGTGGAAGACTTCAACCGAACCAGCGGCCGGCCGGCGCTGCCGACCCGATTCGGTCTGCACGCGGGCGAGTTCGTGCTCGGCGTCATCGGCAACGAGCAGCATCTGGACTTCCGCGCCGTGGGCGACATCGTCAACACCGCAAGCCGCATCGAGACGCTCAACAAGGAGCTCGGCACGCGCCTGCTGGTCTCCTCGGCCGCGGTCGAGGCGTTGCAGGAGCTGTTCCTGTTTCGCCCGCTCGGCAGCTTCAACGTGAAGGGGCGCGTCCAGCCGGTCGCGGTGTGCGAACTGTTGGGCCGGCGCGCCGAGGCGCCGCCGGACAACGTGCTGCGCAGCGATCTGTTCGCGCTTGCCTTGGCTCGCTTCGAGGACGGCCGCTGGGCCGAAGCGGAAGAAGCCCTTCGCGTCGTGCTACGCGAATTTCCGGACGACGGCCCGTCGCGCTACTACCTCACACGCTGCGAGGCCATGCGCGCGGAGTAGAAGCAGCAAAGGCGCGAGCGCGCCGAGAGCACGCGATCCCCCCTATGCGGGTGGGGATCGAGAACGCCGCTCTGCGCTAACGTGTGCCAGCGGTAGACAAAGGGTGAACAAGACGATCTCAATAGGGCTGAACCCGGCATGGCAGGCATGTTCCCGACGGCTGGAAGACCAAGGCGCGAGGCAATTGACGCGGCAGCGCATCTCCCTTACCTTAGCTTCGACAACAAGTCGTATCCGCGCTGCAAGGCCCATAGAGTCGGGGAGGATTCTTGGCTTTGACGAAGCTCCGCGAACCGTACAGGGAAGGGTCGCGTCATCCCGCTCGGATGGCCCGTGGCTTGACCTGGGCGTGGCTGGCAATCGCCGCCGCAATCTGCTGCGCGGCCCATGCGCAAGATGCTGCACCCTGCAACCCGGCCACGGCGCGCGTCGTGTCGTTGCAAGGCAAGGCCGAGATCTTGCGCGCGAGCGCGGGCGACTGGCGATCCGGAACGGCGTCCGACGTCTTATGCGCTGGCGACAGCATACGGGTCAAACTGCGCAGCCGCGCAGCCCTGTACATCGAGGGCCAAAGCGCCCCCATCCGGCTCAACGAAAACTCCACCCTCACCATTCCGGCGCAGGCGGCCGAGCGCTCGTTCGTGATGGACGTGGCAAAGGGTAAAGTCCACGTGCTCACGCGCACGCCCGGCAGCTTCACCGTCAAAACGCCGTTTGTCACCGCGGCGGTCAAGGGCACGGAATTCTTGGTCGATGTCGGCGATGATTCGGCGCAGGTCACCGTGTTCGAAGGCGAAGTGGTCGCCGCCAACGACCTGGGTAGCGTCGACCTCGTCAAGAACGAGTCCGCCATCGCCGAACGCGGCGCGGCGCCGCGCAAGGTCATCATCGTCAAGCCGCGCGACGCGGTGCAATGGGCGATCTACTATCCGCCGGTCATCGATCCGGGCGCAGCAGAAGTTATCGACGCCAATCTCGCCGCAGCGAGCCGGTTGTATCGCGACGGCAAAGTCGACGAGGCGCTCGCCGCGCTCGAGCAAGTTCCCGCCGCCTCGCACGACGAGAGGTTCGCAGCATTCCGGGCTGGGCTGCTGCTGTACACGGGGCAAGTAGAAGAAGCAAACCGAAGTATCGAAAGCATTCTCGCGGCAAACCCCAATAACGGCGACGCGCTATCACTGCAAACCATCATAAGCGTCGCACACAACGACAAGGACAAAGCGCTCGCATCTGCAAGGCGAGCCAGCGAACTCGCCCCCAACTCGGCGGCAGCGCACATCGCGCTCTCCTACGCGCAGCAGGCCGGCTTCCAACTCGAGGCAGCCTTGGCCTCCGCCGAGAAAGCGGCGAGCCTTGAAGACAAGAACGCCATCGCCTGGGCGCGCGTGTCGGAGTTGCAGTTGTCGATGGGCGACCTCGACAAAGCGCTCAGGGCCGCGAACAAGGCGGCCGAACTCAATCCCAACCTCGGGCGAACGCAGACCATCTTGGGTTTTGCAAACTTGACGCGCATCGACACCAAAGCTGCGAAAGCGGCGTTCGAAAAGTCGATCGCACTCGACTCGACCGATCCTTTGCCGCGATTGGGGTTTGGACTCGCCAAGATTCGAGAGGGTGACCTTGCCGAAGGGCGAACGGAGCTTGAAATCGCCGCGAGCCTCGACCCGGAAAACTCGCTGGTTAGAAGCTATTTGGGTAAGGCGTATTACGAAGAGAAGCGCGACCAATTGGCGGCGGAACAGTTTGAGTTGGCGAAGGAGAGGGATCCGAAGGATCCGACGCCGTGGTTTTATGATGCGATAAGAAAGCAGACGGAGAACAGGCCGGCAGAAGCGTTGGATGATCTAAGCCAATCGGTCACCCTAAACAAGAACCGTGCTGTTTATCGCTCCAATCTCCTTCTGGACCAGGACATCGCGGCAAGGAGCGCGAGCTTGGCGCGAATCTATCAAGAGCTGGGCTTCGACCGCATCGGCTTCCTCAAGGCCTCTGAATCTATCAGCGCGGACCCATCGAATCACTCGGCACATCGGTTTTTAGCCGATTCATACATGGGCCAGCCACGTCATGAAATCGCGCGCTTGAGTAATCTACTTCAAGCGCAATTACGGGCTCCGATATCGTTGACACCTCTTCAGCCGCAACTAGCGACGGATCGATTGTTCATTCTAGACGCGGCTGGACCCGCCGGCTTCTCTCAGAACGAGTACAACCCTCTGTTCAATCGAAGCAGCCATACCCTCTTAGCCGATGGCCTTATCGGCGGAAACCGCACCCGCGGTGATCAGATCGTATTTGCCGGAGTACAAGACCGGGTGTCGTACAGCCTAGGACAGTTTCACTACGAGACCGATGGCTTTCGCGCAAACAATGATCTACGCACAAACGTCTACAACGCATTCTTGCACCTTCAGGCGACGGAAAGGCTGAACTTTCAAGCGGCGTATCGTGACTCTAATACGAGACAAGGTGACCTGCCACTGAGATTTGACCCTCAGAATTTCAGCGATCTGAGGGAAGACTTTACGACCAAATCGCTTCGTGTTGGCGCACGCTATGCCCTCGGTAGCAGTGCCGATGTGCTCGGTCACGCTGAGCAATCGGAGGTCACGGACTCTTCAGTATTCCCGGGCTCATCGTTTTCGCTGCACCAGCGGGAGAAGGCTTCGGTCGCGGAGGTGCAGCATCTGCTGACCCGTTCATCGTGGAACCTGACTAGCGGTGTCGGTTACTATCGCAACAAGCGGAGCTTGCAGCTGAGTATCCTTGGAGACCTCCCTGAGACTGAAGGCTCGCACGTAAATGTGTACTCATACATCCATTTCGCACCCCTAGGTGAGTGGCTGCGCTTGGACGCAGGCCTCAGCTATGATCGAGTCAACTACAACGATGTACGTGTAAGCAAGTCCCATCCTCGCCTAGGCCTGGCTTGGAAACCGGCCGCTCATACAACGCTTCGCGCAGCCGGATTTCGTACAGTAAAGAGAGCCTTCGTTTCGAGTCAAACCCTGGAACCAACCGAGGTTGCGGGATTCAACTACTTCTTCGATGACTTTGACGCCACGAGAACCCGAGGTCTGGGCCTAGCGGCAGACCAAGAGTTGAGCGCCAACCTATTCGCCGGGCTTGAGTTCACGGGCAGGACACTAGACCTTCCCCCCGTCGTCGGCGCCCCTAGTCCCATCGATCGCACGTGGAAGGAACGGCGGACGCTAGCGTACTTCTACTGGCTGATTTCGCATAGCTTTGCGCTCTCGGCTGAATACCACTACGACAAGTACAACCGCTTGCCTGAAGATACAGGTAATGAGCGGTTTATAACCCTCGAGTTCCTGTTGCTGTTAGCTTGCTCTTCGACAATCGGTGGTCTGCACGACTGGTAGCCACTTACGTCAATCAAGACGGTGTTTTTCTCAACTCGGCGTTTAGTGAGTTCAGTGGCTCCGAGCGGACTTGGCTTGCTGACGCCGCGGTGAGCTATCGATTTTCACGCAGGCGGGGAATCTTGACGGTCGAAGGCAGAAATCTCTTCGATAGATCGCTTCAGTTGCAGGAACCGGACAATGTGCCGCGGGTGGCACATGGTCGATTTATCTTCGCCCGCCTTAGCTGGATTTTCTGACATGACAACGGCTGAATCCGGCCAAATCTGTGTCTTCACGAGTGCGATGGAGGACGGTCTAGGACCACAACCCCCTTATCGCTTCTTACTTCCGAAACTGGTAGAAAAAGGAGAATCAAAATGGGTGTAGTGGTACTTCCCGCGGACGCTGGACAGACCCCTCGCGTCGTTAGCACTACCGCCAAGTATGCGGTTTATCTCGACGCCGACGCAAACTGCCTGGGAGTTGAAACCCTAGACGCCACAATCAGGGCGGTAAAGTTCTTGGACGTATTCCCAAGCAATCCAAATCCTGGCGACGCGACGGTCTACGAGTTGCGCGTTGAAGCGCGCCCTGGGACTTTCGGCGCGTATAAAGCCTACCGCGTGTGCTATACGTCGACAGGCATTTGCTACCAGTGCCCGTGACCCGGGTAGTCGTGCATCAAGGGACTTGGGAGCGGTGAGCGGCACTATCCCTCCTGCCGTTGGGGAGCTCTCCTCCCACGGGCTTGCCATAAGGGCGCCTACGGCGGCAAACAAGGTACCGTTACGCGGACAAGCGCGATACGGCAGGATGTTTGGCGAACTCGCGAGCCGAAGCCAATTCGACCCGGGGAACGACGGCGTCGTGCGAGCGCTCGAGAATCTGTCACTCGCGATGCTGGATCCCGGCGAGAAACTAGAAGGGGGAGATCCGCTCGATAACAAACAGATACCCGCTGGCTATACCTACCTTGGCCAGTTCCTGGATCATGATTTGACCTTTGAGCCTATCTCTCAGTTGATGGGCCGGAATGACCCGGAAGCGCTGACCGATTTTCGAACACCCGCACTCGATCTAGACTGCCTCTATGCCGGGGGGCCGACGGATAACCCATACATGTATGACCTCAGAGGAGCATTTCTCCTTGGACAGGCCGCTGACGGAACGCTCGACCTGCCTCGCGCCGCGAATGGCAGGGCGATCATTGGCGATCCGCGCAACGATGAGAATTTAATCGTTTCTCAACTGCACTTGCTCTTTCTACGCTACCACAATGCTCTTCTGCGTGAGTTAGCCGACCGGGGCGGAGGGAGGCATGCGTTTGACGAGGCCCGACAGATTGTACGATTTCACTATCAATGGATAATCGTCCATGATTACTTAAAACGCATAGTCACCCGCGATGTTTTCACGGAACTCGTCGAGCTTTCTCGTCCGCTGAAGCTGTTTCCCATTGCGGGAGACAGCGGGCACTCCAGATTCAAGCGGGTGGGCGACTACAGTTATCCGTACATGCCGGTCGAGTTCACGGCTGCCGCGTACCGGTTCGGTCACAGCATGGTACGTGCGAGGTACACGCTAAACAAAGCCACTGATCCGGTGTTTGGCGGCGAAAGATTGCCCGTCTTTGGAAACGACCCCTCCAAGGATTTGCAAGGCTTTCGCATGCGGCCAGCCGATCGGGAAATCGACTGGCGCTATTTCTTTGATGTCGAATCAAGGCCAGGGAGCATTCCCTCCCCGCAGCTGTCGAGAAAGATCGATCCGCTAGTCTCGCGACCCCTCTCCGCGTTGCCGAGGTCAATTACGAGCGCCGGTCCAGCATCCCTACCGTTTCGCAATTTGCTGCGCGGCGCAGCGCTCGGTCTTCCATCGGGCCAAGACGTAGCTCAAGCGATTAGAAACCGGGGAATTTCAGCGCCGATCTACTCACCCAATCTGACTACGGTGCGCGATCATCGTACCGTCAATGGGGAATACATCGGCAACCGCCAAGCAAGCCAATTCTCAAGCAGTTTCGTCGTCAATCTAAGTAGGCAGTTTCAGAACAGTACGCCGTTGTGGTACTTCATTCTAAGCGAAGCGAACGACTTAGAAAGCGGAGCGCGCCTGGGTCCGACTGGGAGTCGCATTGTGGGAGAGGTAATTGTGGGGCTACTACGGGCGGACCGAACTTCGTACCTCAACGTACAAGGTGGCTGGAAGCCGAGGAAAGGAACGGCCGGTTGCACCCGTGATGGTATGTACGAGATCACAGACCTACTGCGATATCTCGGCGCCGGAACGCAATAGGGAAGACGCCGCTCGATCGCGTCTGGTCAAAGGACTGGATGCGCTTAAGTCATGGTGGTCGCCACACGGGCAGGGACTTGTTGGCTCGCCCCTGCGCCTGGTTTTCGCGCCTCCATGCAACCCTAGCGCCGCACCCGCGGGCACCCAATTGACACTCAGCCTCCGTTACTGCCGACCGTAGCGCGGATTGTGACGATCCAAGTACGGTTCGGTCGGTTCATGGTTCATGCGCGGCCTTCTCTCATGCGCCCGCCGTGCCAGTGTAGTGCGCAGGGTGCCGCGGGTTGTGGTGGTCGACGTACAGCTCGCTGGCGCCGGTGCCGGCATACGGGCCGACGATCACCTCGGCGCGCTTCAGGACTATGAAACGAATCGCCCAGGCCGCCGTCTTGACGGCGCTCGCTCTCGGCGCGGCGCGGTGGAGCGCGATCGCCGAACACTTCTCGCCAAGGCGGTGAAACTCTGGTTGCTATGAGTTATTTGGAATTGGGTTTGACGCTAGCCCGCGCTGCTGCGTGCGCTCGACATCGCGAGTCCGTTGCTGCTCTGGCTCAGCAACGGCGCCTCACCGATCGCTTAGCGGGTGGTGCAAGCCAGCCAAGGCGCGGCGCCTTTGCCAGAAGGCTGTGGTAACGTGACCCTAGTCATCTAAAGGCGAGCACAACCGGGTGTGCGCTTTCAGCCAGTGACCAACGCGATCGCGCTCGACTCTGCCGATCTACCCGGCGATTTTCATGCCGATCCGGCAGACCGCATTATCGTCGCGACGGCCCGCAAGCTCGGTGCGGCGCTGGTCACGCGAGACGACAAGATACGCGGCTACCGCCACGTGAAGACGGTTTGGTAGCTTTGCCCGCCTGAGCACACGGGTACACCTCGACCCGGCCGACGCGACGCCCGCACCCGCGGGCGCCCAATCGACACTCAACTTCCGTCACTACCGAGCGTAGCGCGGATCGCGCGGATTGTGACGATCCACATACGGCTCGGTCGGTTCATGCGCCGCCTGCTCCCACGCGCCCGCCGTGCCCGCGTAGTGCGCGGGGTGCCGCGGGTTGTGGCGGTCGACGTACAGCTCGCTCGCGCCGGTGCCGACATACGGGCCGACGATCGCCTCGGCGCGCTTCATGTAGTAGGTCGGATGCAGGGGGTTGCGCTCCTCTGCGGCCGCGCTCCACTGCGCCGCGCCGAGAGCGAGCGCCATCAAGACGGCGGCGTGGGTGATTCGCTTCATAGCCATGACTTTTTTCCTTTGCGTATGTTGAAATAGGCTGCTCTGTCGCGGCATCTCGCTGTGTCGTCACGCAGATGCCGCGA
The DNA here is from genome assembly GCA_964539965.1 of uncultured Burkholderiales bacterium. Classification (GTDB taxonomy): domain Bacteria; phylum Pseudomonadota; class Gammaproteobacteria; order Burkholderiales; family JALYOK01; genus CAZILI01. Next base: position 12,908 of record CAZILI010000022.1, read on the forward strand.
AAGATGGCGAGAGATTACGTGGTTGCATCGCACGCTTCCCCACCTCGTCAGGGAGTAGACACGGCAGGCAACCCGAATCCATCCGTTCGGCTACCATTGCTTTCGACTTTCGGCAGTAGTGCTCGCCGGGAGGCTGCACCGAACGATGCTGATCCACGACAAACAGATCGAAATCGCCCAGTGGCCAGGGCGCCCGGAGCAGCCCACGATCGTGTTGCTGCACGAGGGCCTCGGCTCGGTTGCGATATGGCGTGATTTTCCGGTCAAGCTAAACGAGGCCACGCGGTGCGCCGTGCTCGCGTATTCGCGCTACAACTACGGCGCTTCGGACCCGTTAGGCGCCGCCTACGAGGTCGACTACATGCACCGCGAAGCGCTCGAGACCTTGCCCGCGCTGCTGCGTGCGCTCGACATCACGAATCCGGTGTTGCTCGGCCATAGCGACGGCGCATCGATCGCGCTCATCTACGCGGCGAGCGGCGCGCCCCTCGCCGGAATCGTGGTCGAAGCGCCGCACGTGTTCGTGGAAGATATCTCCATCGAAAGCATCGCCAAAGCGCGCCTGCAATACAAGACCGGCGATCTGCCGGTGAGGCTAGCGCGCTACCATCGCAACCCCGACATCGCTTTCTGGGGCTGGAACGATATTTGGCTCAAGCCGGAGTTTCGCTCTTGGAATATCACGCCGCTGCTGCCGCGAATCCGCTGCCCGGTGCTCGCGATTCAAGGCGAAGACGACGAATACGGCAGCATGGCGCAACTCGATGCGATCGGTGAAGGGGTTGCAGGCCGGCTCGTGCTGCTCAAGTTGCCCGACTGCGGCCACGCGCCGCATCGCGAGCAAGAAGCGCGAACTCTAGCCGCAATACAGCGGTTCATCGCCGGCATCACGGCCTAGCCAGCCGGCCGTCCACGGCAGCCGTCGCGCCGCACAAGGGGCAAGACCACTTTGCGCTTGCGCAATCACCGCATGGCATTGAGAATAGCGCTCAGCCGCACGGGGAGCCGCCGGCATAACAAATACGGTCGCGAGCCCGCAGGCTCGCCAGGAGGAGACCATGCATTATTCGCAAGCCTACAATCCGACCGGCAGCGCGATCCTATCGACCCTGCTCGCGGCACTGCCGGTGCTGATCCTGCTCGGAGGACTCGGCGTATTTCAGATTCGCGCCCACATCGCCGCCTTCATCGGCATGGTGGCGGCGCTGGCGCTGGCGATTTTCGTGTTCGGCATGCCGGCCGGCATGGCGGCGAAGGCCGCGCTGTTCGGCGGATCGTGGGCGATCACCGTGCCGTGTTGGATCATCTTGAACACCATGTTCCTGTACCGCATGACGGTGAAGGCGGGCTTGTTCCAGGTGCTGCAAGATTCCATCGGCGGCATCACCAACGATCGGCGCTTGCAACTCATTCTCATCGCGTTTTGCTTCGGCGCCTTCTTCGAGGGCGCGGCGGGCGGCGGCACGCCGGTCGCCGTGACCGGCGCGATACTGATCGGCCTGGGGTTCTCGCCTCTGGCGGCCTCCGGCTTGGCGCTGATCGCCAATACCGCGCCGGTCGCCTACGGCGGCTCGGGCACGCCGATTCTCGTGCTCAATTCGGTCACCCTCAACAACGACAACTACCTACTTACCCTGTCGGCCATGGTCGGCAGGCAGCTGCCGTTCTTCTCGGTGATCGTGCCGTTTTGGATCGTGCTCACGTTCGCAGGCTTGCGCGGCACCATCCAGGTCTGGCCGGCCGTGTTGGTGGCGGGCTTGGCGTTCGCCATTCCGCAGTTCATCATCTCCAACTATCACGGCCCCTGGGTGGTCGACATGTTATCGGCGATGATCTCGCTGGTATGCATGGCGCTGTTCCTGCGCGTATGGAAGCCGCAGCATGTCTGGCTGCAGGCCGCGCCCGGCGCGGGGACGGTGCCGTGGGCGCAAGCGCAGGCGCAAAATCAGTCGCACGGACACTCGCGCGACAAGGTCATCGCCGCTTGGGCGCCTTGGGTCATCATGACCGTGGTGCTCTTGCTGTGGGCGTGGAAGACTTGGAAAGGCATCATCGACATCAAGGGCACGACGCTCATCGAGTACGCCATACCGGGTTTGCACAACGCGGTCGAGCGCACGCCGCCGGTGGTTCCCGCACCTCACCCCGAAGCCGCCGTGTTTAAGTTCGGCATCTTGTCCTCAATCGGCACAGGCATTCTGCTCGCCGGCATCATCTCCGGGTTGGTCATGAAGATGTCGGTCAAAGACATGCTCAAGACCTACGGCGAGACCTTCGGCGCGCTGAAGTATTCGTTCATCACCATCTTCTGCATGCTGGCGCTGTCTTATTGCACGCGCTACGCCGGCATGGACGCCACCATGGGACTCGCCTTCGCCAACACGGGTTGGCTGTATCCCTTCTTCGGCACGTTGATCGGCTGGCTCGGGGTGGCGCTGACCGGTACCGACGCCGCTTCCAACGCGCTGTTCGGCAGCCAACAGCAGATCACGGCGAACCAGCTCAATCTCTCACCCACCTTGATGGCGGCGGCCAACAGCTCGGGCGGGGTCATGGGCAAGATGATCGATGCGCAAAGCATCGTGGTCGCCTCGGTCGCGACCAACTACATCGGCAAAGAGGGCGTGATCCTGCGCTACGTGTTCTGGCACTCGATCGCGCTGGCTTGCTTGGTCGGCGTGCTCGTAATGCTGCAAGCCTACGTGTGGCCCTTCACCGAGATGGTGCTAGAGCCCTAGGAGTGTGGTGGTGCGCAGGGGCGCCCCTACGGCCGAGAGGGCGTAAGGCGCGTCCCGCGCACCGACGATGCTCAATCCTGCGCCAGCCTCCCGCCGGTGGCGAAAAAGCGGCGCTTGTCGGTCTTGTGGGGGTAGCCGGAGAATTGATGCACGTTCCAAGGCTCGAACATGTCGAGTTGCGTGTTCGATTCGAGTAGCAGCGCCTTCGGCGGCAAAAACACGGCCACCTCCTCCCCCATGAAGCGCAGCACCACCAAGGTGTGGTCGTCCTTGTACTCGGTCTTGACCACGCGTCCGCCGACCTTGCCTTGCGCTTCGGTGTTGGCCTCCGCCATGCTGTAGGCGACTTCGGTCACGCGATTGACGTTGTCCGCATCGCCGAGCAGGCGCGTGCTGCGCAGCTTCCATATGCCGTCTTCCTTGCCGAACGACACCGACTCCTCCATGCGCAACTTCGGCCGCTGGATTTTCGGCATCTCGGAGAAATTGCTCAACAGGTACAAAGTCGCGCTGTCTTGCTTTTCGTTCCACCTGACGTGAATCACTTGGTACGAGTCGGGTACTTGTCCCTGGGTGGAAGCGATCAGGCTATCGCGGTCCTCCGCCTTCTCCATCGCTGCTTCCATCTGCTCGCGCCGCGCAAGCATCTTCGGCAGGTCGCTCGCCAGCGCCGCGGCGTTGTAGGCGTCGAACACCCGCGTCAAGTCCGTCACCTCTTGCGCCGGCGCGGCGGCAGCGGCGAGCAACGCGAGCAGCGTCACTGCCAAGCGATCGGCGAGAGTGCTCCAGGCAATACCCCTATTGGTAGTCATCTTTTTGCATAGTGTTGATAAGACGTACGGGCATTTACTCCCGGGGAGTATCTAGTCTGCGGGCAGCGCACTCGCCGCCGCCAGAGACTCTCGATAGGCGGCGATCAAGGCCTCCGGTTCCTGTGCCCCCGAGACGGCATACTTGCGATTGAAAACGAAAAACGGCACGCCGTTTACGCCGACGCTGCGCGCCCATCGCTCTTCGCGCTCGACTGCCTGCACATCCTCGTCGCCTGCAAGGTATGCCTGGACTGCCGCCGGGTCGAGCCCCGCCCGGGCAGCGAGGCTCGCCAGTACCGCCGGTTCGCCGATCAGCGCTCCCTCGAGGAAGTAGCCCTGAAACAGGGCTTCGACGACGGCATCCTGCCGCCCTGCGCGCTGCGCGTAGGCGATCAGCCGATGCGCGTTGACGGTGTTGGGCTGGCGCACGATGCGATCGAAGGCGAAGGGAATTTCCACCTGCTCGCCGACAGCCGACACCCGCTCGTAGATGCGCTTGGCGTTTTCCGGGCCGCCGAACTTCTCTTCGATGTAGGTCTTGCGGTCGATGCCCTCCGCGGGCAGGTGCGGGTTTAGCTGGAAGGGCCGCCAGGTGACGCTAGGCATGGGCTCGTCGGCGCCGAGCGCTTGGAGCGCGCGCTCCAAGCGGCGCTTACCGATGTAGCACCATGGGCACACTACGTCGGAGATGACTTCGATGGTCGCTTGCATAGGGTCTCCAGTCTCGCGATCGTTCTGCTTTGCGCACGATACCACGGCCCGCCCTTGGGACGCGCCGTAGAGCTTGCCGGTGCGTGGGACGCACCCCGCGCGACGCGGCGAAGAATGGTCTGGCGGTAGGATGGGCGCTACGTACCGTGTAACGGCGGGACGGTGCGTGGGACGCACCCAACGCGAGGCGGCGAAGAATGGCTTGGCGGTAGGGTGCGCTCTCTGCACCGGGCTAGCGGTACAATGGCTGCTCGAACCTCATCGCGTCACTTTCACCAACGTCGAAGCCCTAAGCATGCAAATCAACAACAAGATATTCCTCATCACCGGCGGCGGGTCGGGCCTGGGCGCCGCCACCGCGGCGGCGATCGTGGCGGCCGGCGGCAAGGTGGTCCTCGCGGACGTCAACGCCGCACAGGCCGAGGCCACGGCGCGCGCACTCGGCGGCAACGCGCGATGCGCCAAGACCGACGTCACCAACGAAGCCAATGTCAAGGCGGCGATCGAACTCGCGCGCTCCCTCGGCGGCTTGCACGGCGCGGTCAATTGTGCCGGCATCGGCACGCCGGCCAAGGTACTCGGCAAGGAAGGCCCGCATAGCCTGGAAATGTTTTCACGCGTGATCGCGGTCAATCTGATCGGCACCTTCAACGTCATCCGTTTGGCGGCGGCGGTCATGGCCGAGCAGGCGCCGGACGACAACGGCGAGCGGGGCGTAATCATCAACACGTCCTCGGTCGCTTCCTACGAGGGGCAGATCGGACAGGCCGCCTACTCGGCTTCCAAGGGCGGCGTCAACGCCATGACCTTGCCGATCGCGCGCGAGTTGGCGCGTTCGGGGATACGCGTGGTCACCATTGCGCCGGGCTTGTTC
>CAZILI010000022.1:18052-18765 GCA_964539965.1 uncultured Burkholderiales bacterium
GATACGCCGATGATGGCGGGTTTGCCCGAAGCCGCCCGCCTCTCGCTCGGGCAGCAAGTGCCCTTTCCGTCGCGGTTGGGCAAGCCCGAGGAATATGCCGCGCTCGCCAAGCACATCATCGAGAATGTCATGCTCAACGGCGCGGTGTTGCGGCTCGACGGGGCGATACGCATGGCGCCGAAGTGAACTTCGGCACGAGGCAAAGGCAATAGATACGCGGATCCGATCGAAGCGAAGGAGCCAGCCATGAAAGCCGACTTCCCCTCCCACCGTAGTATGGTGTTCGACACGCGGCTTAACGAAGACGTCGACGCCTTGCGCGACAGCGTGCACCGCTTCGCCGAAGCGGAACTGGCTCCGCTGGCGGCGGAAATTGACCGCAGCAACGATTTTCCGGCCGGCATGTGGCGCAAGCTCGGCGACATGGGGCTGCTCGGCATCACCGTGCCGGAACAATACGGCGGCACCGGCATGAGCTACTTGGCGCACGTGGTCGCGATGGAAGAAATATCGCGCGCCTCGGCGGCCGTAGGCCTGTCGTACGGCGCGCACTCCAACCTGTGCGTGAACAATCTCTACCTCAACGGCAGCGAGGCGCAGCGCCGCACCTATCTGCCCAAGCTGTGCAGCGGCGAGCACGTCGGCGCGCTTGCCATGAGCGAGCCGGGCGCGGGTTCGGACGTGGTCGGCTCCATGGCCTGCCGAGCCGAGAA
>CAZILI010000023.1:0-18544 GCA_964539965.1 uncultured Burkholderiales bacterium
TTGCGCTCTACCAACTGAGCTACTCCCGCAAAACGAGCCCCGGATTCTATCGGTCCCGCCCGTAGCCGTCAATTTGGGTGCGCCGCATCGCGCACGTGCGGCAGCGCGGCGAGCAAATAGTAGGCCATCGACCACAAGGTGAGCACCGCTGCGATCCAGATCAACACCGTGCCTAGCCAATGAAAATCGATGCCACCGTAGTGATCGTGCAGCAACAGCATCGGAATCGCGACCATTTGCGTGGCGGTTTTCACCTTGCCGGTCATCGATACCGCCACGCTCTTGCTCTTGCCGATCTTCGCCATCCACTCGCGCAGCGCGGAGATGGTAATTTCGCGTCCGATGATGATCAACGCCACCACCGCATCGAGTCGAGCCAACTCGACCAGCACGACCAGCGCCGCCGCGACCATCAGTTTGTCGGCCACGGGATCGAGAAACGCGCCGAACGCTGACTGTTGATCGAGCGCGCGCGCCAAGTAGCCGTCCAACCAATCGGTCAACGCCGCCGCGACAAAGATCACCGCCGCCGCTAGGTTTGCGCTCTTGGGCGTGAGCCACTGCCCTGGCAGATATAACACCGCGACGAACAGCGGTATCAGCAGAATGCGAAACCAGGTCAACAGATTGGGCAGCGTGTAGGGCATTTTTTTTGCGTTACGTTACCGAATGAATTCCGGGCATCAGTGCAGCTGGCGATAGATCTTTTCGGCCAGCTCGCGACCGATGCCTTCGACGCGCGCTAGATCGTCGACACTGGCCGAGACCACCCCGCGCAGCCCGCCGAAACGAGCGAGCAGCTTCTGGCGGCGCTTCGTTCCCACCCCGCCGATGTCTTCCAGGGCCGAGCGGGTGCGCGACTTGCCGCGCCGGCCGCGGTGGCCGGTGATGGCAAAACGGTGCGCCTCGTCGCGAATCTGCTGAATCAAGTGTAGCCCCGGATGCTCCTTTCCCAGGCGGATCGGTTCGCGCTCGTCGGCATACACCAGCTGCTCCAGCCCGGGCTTGCGCTCTTCGCCCTTGGCCACACCCAGCAAAGGCACGTGACTCAGACCGAACTCCGTCAAGATCTCGGCGGCCGCGCCCGCCTGCCCCTTGCCTCCGTCGATCAAGATCAAGTCGGGGAGCTTGCCCTCGTCGCTCGCGATTCTGCGATAGCGGCGCGTGAGCACATCCCGCATGGCGGCATAGTCGTCGCCGGGGGTAATGCCGCTAATGTTGTAGCGGCGGTACTCGCCAGTCTGCATCTTGCCGCGATCGTACACGACGCAGGATGCAACCGTCGCCTCGCCCATGGTGTGGCTCACGTCGAAGCACTCGATGCGCCCGAGCGTGCCGGGAAGGTCCAGCGCTTGCTGCAGCGCCTGCAAACGATATTCCGCGGCCGCCTCCTCGGTCACGCGCTGCGAGACGGCAAGCTTGGCGTTTTCGCAGGCCATCGTGAGCCAACTCTTAGCTTCACCCTGCGGATGCAGCATGATCTGCACCGGGTGGCCCGCCTGTTCGGCGAGCAACTCCTGCAAGGCTGGCGCGTCCAAGCCGGCGTTGACCACCAATACCGGCGGCACTGCCCGCTCGGCATAGTGCTGGGTGAGAAAGGCCTCCAACACGCTGGATGCATCGTGCCCTTCGGCATGCTGGGGGAAAAACGCCTTGTCGCCCAGATGACGGCCGCCGCGGATCATCACCAGGTTTACGCACACGGCGTCGCCCTCGGCGTAGTGCGCGATGACATCGACGTCGCGATTGCTGTCACCGGCGACCGCCTGCTTGGTGAGCACGCGCTGCAGGGAGCCGATTTGGTCGCGATAGATCGCAGCGCGCTCGTAGTCGAGCGCTTCGGCCGCCTGCTGCATCCTCGCGCCGAGCGAACTCAATACCTGCTCTTCCTTCCCTTCGAGAAACAGCGCCGCATTCTCTACATCGGCGCGGTACGCCGCGGCGTCGACATAGCCCACACACGGGGCCGAGCAGCGCTGGATCTGATGCAGCAAACACGGTCTCGATCTGTTTGAGAATACCGTATCCTCACAAGATCTTAAGCGGAATACCTTCTGTAATATCTGAATCGTCTCGCGCACTGCCCAGGCGGTAGCAAACGGGCCGAAATAACGGTTGCGCTTGTCGAAAGCACCTCGGTAGAAGCGTATCTGCGGGAAGGCGTGTCCGGTCAACATGATGTAAGGATAACTCTTATCGTCCCTAAACAATATGTTGTATCGCGGACTTAAATTCTTTATGAGGTTATTTTCGAGTAGTAGGGCCTCCGCCTCCGAGCGAGTCACTGTGGTTTCTATCGACGCGATCTGACCCACCATGGTGTCGATGCGCGGCCCGTGATCGCTGCGCGTGAAGTAGGAGGACACTCGCTTCTTGAGATCACGAGCCTTGCCGACATACAGCGCCTCTCCTGCCACCCCGAACATCCGGTAGACGCCCGGCAAGTTCGGCAAGGAGGCGATCACGGCCTTGGCATCGAATGCCGCCTGCGGGGCGGCGACACCCTCGGCATTGAGGCGGCGCAAGGTTGCAGTCCTGGGGGTCTTCGAACTCATCCCGCCGCCCGGGCCCGGGAGCGCGCTCGCGGAGGCTTGAGCGCTCGTCGCACATTCGCCAACACCGCCTCGAACATCTCGGCGGTGAGCCGCCCGGTCTGCGTGTTGTAACGACTGCAATGGTAACTGTCGTGCAGTTCGCAACCCTCGGCCAGAACGTAGCGCGCGCCGTGAGCAAAGGGGTAGCGACTCGGCTTCAGTTGCAAGGCCGACAGCACCGCCTTGTGGGCAACCAGCCCGAGCGCGAGGATGACCGCCCCCTGCGGTAGGTCCGCCAGCTCCGCCGCCAGATACCGGTTGCAGGTCTTCACTTCGAGCGGGGTCGGCTTGTTCTCCGGTGGCACGCATTTCGCGGCATTGGTGATGCGGCAATCGGTGAGCCGCAGTGCGTCGCCGGCGTGCCGCGACTGCGCTTGGTTGGCGAAGCCGAACTTGTGCAATGTTGCGTATAGCAGCACCCCGGCGTGATCGCCGGTAAACGGTCGCCCGGTGCGGTTGGCGCCGTGCAACCCCGGTGCCAAGCCGACCACGATCAGCCGCGCGGCGGCCTCACCGAAAGGAGCCACCGGCGCACAGTGATACTCGGGGAATTTGGCTTTAGTCCGGTCCCGAAAGTCCGCCAGTCGTGGACACGCACGACACTCGGGATCGAAAGAGCGAGCGCCGCGATCGTGTAGAATGCCCTGTTTTTTCAAGCTTGGACGAAGCGCGATGGCAAAAGTACTGGCGACCGAAATACGCGTCGGCAATCTGCTGGAGTGGGACAAGCGCGTGTGGCGCGTGCTCAAATCTTATCACGTGCACGTCGGCGGTCGCGGCGGTGCCTTTATGCAGGTGACCATGAAGGACATCGAGGTCGGGACCAAGACCGACGTGCGCTTTCGCACCGACGAAAAAGTCGAGCGCGCCTTCGTCGAACCGCGTGATATGCAGTATCTGTATCAGGATGGCGAAAACTACGTCTTCATGGACAAGGAGTCCTACGAGCAGCTCAACTTGCATCAGGAATTCCTCGAAGGTCAATCAGGCTATCTGCTGCCCAACACCGATGTGGTGGTCAACTTTCACAACGAGCGGCCGATCGGCCTGCAACTGCCGCCAAGCGTCGTACTCACGGTGGTCGAGACCGAGCCTGAGGTACGCGGCGCCACCGCCACCAACGCTTACAAGCAAGCCAAGCTCGAAACCGGCATCACCGTCATGGTGCCGCCGTTCGTGGGCGAAGGCGAAAAGGTCAAGGTCAATACCGACTCCGGCGAGTATATGGAGCGCGCATAGGCCGAGCAGAAAGAAGCGGTATGCGGGAGGACGCCAGCCTCACCCCGACCGGCCGCGACGCTCTGTTGAGCGATTGGCACGCCCACGCGCTCGCCCTCGAGGCTGAGGTCAAGAAAGCCGTCGTCGGCCAAGATCATGTGGTGCGGCTCATCAATGTCGCCGTGTTCGCGCGCGGCCACGTGCTGTTGGAAGGAGACGTCGGCGTCGGCAAGACCACGGTGTTGCGCGCTTTCGCCCGCGGCATCGGCGGCGCATTCGAGCGCGTCGAAGGCACGGTGGATCTGATGCCGAACGACCTGGTGTACTACACCTACATCGGCGCCGACGGTAAGCCGCGGGTCGACCCCGGGCCGCTGTTGAAGCACGGCGAGGCGCTGTCCATCTTCTTCTTCAACGAGATCAACCGCGCCCGCCCGCAAGTGCATTCGCTCATGCTGCGCGCCATGGCCGAGCGCAGCGCCAGCGCGTTCAATCGCGAGTATCGCTTCTCGCACATGCTGGTGTTCGCCGACCGCAACCGGGTCGAGAAGGACGAAACCTTCGAGATCTCCTCCGCGGCGCGCGACCGCTTTATGCTGGAAGTGTCTATCGACACGCCGGGCGAGCCCGACATCCAACGCCGCCTGATGTTCGACCCGACGTTCCACGATACCGATGCGCTCATCGAGCGGGTGGGCAGCGCACTGCTGCCCTACGCCGAACTCAATCGTGTCGGCGAAGCAATCCAGGTGGGTGTTCGCGCCAGCGCGACCTTGGAGAAATATGCGCTCGAATTGTGGCAAGCCACACGCAATCCGGCCCAGTTCGGAGTGGCTATCCCCGGGGTCGACGTGACGCAACTGGTGCAAGCCGGCGCCAGTCCGCGCGGCATGAGCATGCTGCTGCGCGCGGCGCGCGTGGCGGCTTGGCTGGACGGCCGCGACTATCTCACGCCGGCCGACGTGCACGAGGTCTTCTATGAAGCGGTTGCACATCGCGTGTTCTTCAATCCCCTATACGAGTTGCGACGCGCCGAAATCGCCCGCGAGCTGTTGCGGCAAATCCTCGATCGGGTGGCGGCGCCCTGATACGATACCTTCTTGGGGGTATATCTCTGAAGCCCGCTCCTGATAAGGCCATCCTAGCCTATACCATAGCCAGTAATGGCGTTGCCGCTGCGCCACGGTTCGCCTCTCGGCGGGCCGGATGCCGATGACCGCCGCCGCCTTTCCCGCCCTTGCGCGACTCGAGCAAGCCGCAGCGATCGTGTACCACTCGCTTGCGCCGACGCCGCAGTATGCATGGCCGCTGCTGAGCCAAGAGATCGGCTGCGAAGTCTGGGTGAAACACGAAAACCACACGCCGATCGGCGCGTTCAAGGTGCGCGGCGGTCTGGTGTACATGCACGAGCTGCTCAAGCGCGAGCCGCAGGTGCGCGGTGTGGTCAGCGCCACGCGCGGCAATCACGGCCAGTCGATCGGCTATGCCGCGCGCAAGCACGGCCTCACCGCCACTCTCGTCGTGCCGCGCGGCAACAGTGTCGAAAAGAACGCCGCCATGCGCGCCCTGGGCGTCGAACTGATCGAAGCGGGCGAGGACTTCCAGGCTGCGCGCGAATATGCTCAGTCGCTAGCGCAGTCGCGCGCGCTACACATGGTGCCGTCGTTCCACCTCGACCTGGTTAGCGGTGTGGCATCCTACTCCTTGGAATTCTTGCGCGCGGTGCCGAAACTCGACGCGGTGTTCGTGCCGATCGGTCTGGGCTCGGGGATTTGCGGCATGATTTCGGCGCGCGCTGCACTCGGCGCCGGCGCGGAAATCATCGGCGTCGTCTCCGCCGGCGCGCCGGCGTATGCCCTGTCGTTTCGCGCAGGCAAGAGCGTCTCGCACGAGGTCACCACCGAGCTCGCCGACGGTTTGGCGTGTCGCGTGCCCGATGACCAGGCGCTGGCCTGGATACGCCAGGGCGCCGCGCGCGTGCTGAGCGTGAGCGACGCCGAGATCGCCGCCGCCATGCGCCTGTACTATTCGGCCACCCACAATCTCGCGGAGGGCGCGGGGGCAGCGGCACTCGCCGCCCTCGCACAGGAGCGCGAGCGTTGGCGCGGCAAGCGGGTCGGCGTCGTGCTATCGGGCGCCAATGTCGATCGAGAAGTGTTCGGCAAGGTACTGGCGGCGGCCTAGTGTCGTGCCCTCCGGCCAGCGTCTACCCTATACGGGGTTGTGTATAGGTAATAATGCCCAGTGTGAACAATGCCTTCAGAGATATACCCCCCATGAACTCAACCCCGTCGGCCGTCAGCGCCGACAAGCGATCCAAGCACCTCGTCCAGCGCGTGATTCCCCGCTCCGGCGAGACCATCCCGGCGCTCGGGCTCGGCACCTATCGGGCGTTCGACCTGGGCCGTAGCGCAGGTGAGCGCGCCGCCGCGAAGGAAGTGCTGCGCCTGTTCCTCCAGCGCGGCGGGCGCCTGATCGACAGTTCGCCCATGTACGGCCGCGCCGAGGCCGTGGTCGGCGAGTTGGCAGCCGAACTGGGCGCGCACGCAAGCTTGTTCATGGCCACCAAGGTGTGGACCACCGGCAAGGCGGCAGGTGTCACGCAAATGCGCGACTCGATGCGTAAGCTAGACGTAACGACACTCGATCTTATGCAGGTGCACAATCTGCTCGATGTCGAGCACCACCTCGCCACCTTACGGGAGTGGAAGGCGGCCGGTGTGGTCCGCTATCTCGGCGTGACCCACTACCATCGCGGCGCGCACGAGGCACTCGAGAAGGTCATCGCGCGAGGCGACATCGACTTTGTACAACTCAACTACTCGATGGCCGAGCGCGAGGCCGAGGCGCGCCTGCTCCCGTTGGCGGCACACACCGGCACCGCTGTGATCGTCAACCGTCCCTTTGCGCAGGCCGATATGTTCGGACAGGTCAGAAAGAAGCCGTTGCCGCAATGGAGCAAGGACTTCGACTGCGGGAGTTGGGCGCAGTTTTTCTTGAAGTACATACTTTCCCACCCCGCCGTGACCTGCGTGATCCCGGCCACGCGCGATCCCGCGCACTTGCTCGACAACATGGCTGCCGGCCTCGGCCGGTTGCCCGACGACGGGCAACGTGCCCGCATGCTCGCCGCTCTTGCCGCGATATAGCGGCGGCCAGCGCGATCCCTGCGGCTTGTGCGCGGCCGGCTTTCCGTCGGCTTGCTAGAATGCGCACACGATGATCGCGGAGATTCACTATCGAATCGACCGGCGCGCGAGGGGGCATCATCCTGGACACCACCGGAGTCAACAACGCGGCAGCGGCCAGGAGTTTGTCGGGCACGCGCCGCTTACCGTCGCGCGCGACCCGCGCCGCCTGGATTTGCGCGTCAGTCTGCGCGATCCGTTCGAACAGTTCTGGGTACGCAGCTTTCGGCAGCGCAGCCAAGTTCTGGTCTATCTGCTAGCCGACTTGTCGGCGTCGATGTCTTTCGCCGGCGAGCGGCGCAAGCAAGACGTCATCGCCGACCTGGTCGACTCGCTCGCCTACTCGGCCAACCGCACCGGCGACCGCTTCGCTTGCATCGGCTTTGACCGCAAGGTTCGACTCGACTACGCGCTGATGCCGACGCACGCCTTCGCCGCCGCGCACGCGCTCGCGCTGCGTTTGCGCAGCGCCGAAGCGCACGGCGTCGGCAGCGAGGGCCTGCTCGAGGCAATCGCGCTGTTGCCGCGCCAACGCGCGTTGGTGTTTCTGGTTTCGGACTTCCACTTTCCCATGACCTTCGCGGCCGAAGCGCTGGCGCGCTTGGCACCGCACCAATTGGTGCCGCTGGTGCTGTGGGATCGCGCCGAGTACGCGCGGCTGCCGCGCTTCGGGCTGGTCAGCGTGCGCGACGCCGAGAGCGGGCAGCGCCGCCTGGTCTTCCTGCGCGAGCGTCTGCGCGAGCGCATCGAGCGATCCTATGCGCAACGCCGCGCCGAGATCGAGGCGCTGTGTTTTTCGCATCGTGCGCCGGCCCTGTTTCTCGAAGACGGCTTCGACGCGCAGCGCCTATCACGCCACTTTCTCGACCGTGAGCTCGCGCTCGCGGGAGCGGCGGCGTGAAGCGCCGTCTGCTTGCGCTCGCGGTCGCGCTGTCATCGTGGCTCGCGCACGCCAGCGAGCCTGCAAGCCTCGCGCTGCGCATCGATGACCCGCGACCGTTCGGCTACGCGGTTGGCGATCTTGTGATCCGCCATGTCACCCTCGAGCTGGAGTCGGGCGCCGCGCTCGACCGCGAGGCCCTGCCGAAGCCAGGCAGGGTCAACAGCTCGCTCGAGCTGCGCTCGGCCAACCTAAGACAGCACCGCGGCTTCGGCTTGCGCGTGTTCGAGCTCGACCTCATCTACCAGATCATGAAGGCGCCCCAGCAAGTCGAGACCTTGAACCTGCCCGAGGTCGGAATCAAGCTTGCGGGCGAAGCCAAGCCCACGCAGTCTGTTCCCGCCTGGCCGATCACGGTCGCGCCGCTCACGCCCGAGTACGTACTGGCGAGCCACGGGTTGGAGGAAATGCGCCCAAGCACCGCAGCGCCCCATGTCCGGACCGGTCCGACGCGCGCGCGGATGTGGCTGTACGGCGCCGCGCTGCTCGGCCTACTGCTGGCTTGGCTGTACCGCAAGTACGGCGTGTCTTGGATCGCGCGCTACCGCGGGCCGTTTGCCCGCGCCTACCGTGCCGCCGGCCGTGCCGACAGCTTGCCGGAGCTGGCGCGCCTGCTGCATCAAGCGTTCAACCAAACCGCCGGGCGCACCGTCATCGCGCCTGCACTGGAAGAGTTCTTCGCCCAGCATCCGCGGTTTGCCGCACTTGGCGGGCGCATTCATGCGTTCTTTGCCGAATCGCAGCGCGCGTTCTTTGCCGCGGGTGAGGCGAACCCCCGCCTCGAACGCGAAGCTCTGTTGAGCCTGGCGCGCGATCTGCGCGATCGGGAGCGGGGCGCGGCGGGGTGAATCTGCAATTCGCCCATCCGCTCCTGCTCTGGCTGCTGCCGCTTGCGTTGTTGCCGCTGCTGCACGACGGCGTCGCCTCGCTGCGCCACGCGAGCCTCGCCCTGGTTCCGCGCGATGCACTGTCGCTCCTGGTCGGCGGGGTGCTGCGCTTCGCGGGTGCGCTCGCCATCGCAGCGCTGATCGTGGGTTTGGCGGGGCTGTACCGCTCCGAGGTACCAATCGAGCGCATCGGCAAAGGCGCGCAGATCGTAGTACTGCTCGACCGCAGTCGCAGCATGGACGAATCGTTCAGCCGCGGCCGTGCCAACCACCTACCGGGGCAGTTCGACGAGGAGAAGTGGCGCGCGATTAAGGGCGAAGTCGCGCGCCGCATGCTCGCCGAGTTCGCCGCCAAACGCCCGCAAGACATGTACGCGTGGGTAGTGTTCAGTACGCGTGCTATCCGCGTGCTCGACTTCACGCAAAAGCAAGAAGTTGTGCAAGCGGCGATCGAGGCGGGCAACGTCGGCCGCGGCCTATCCGACACCGACATCGCGGACGGCCTGCACGCCGCCTTGAGCTACTTCAACGACAAGCCCTACACGGGATCGCGCATCGTGTTGCTGGTATCGGACGGCGGCGGGCGCATCGACTTCGCCACCCGGCAGACCTTGAGCCGCTTGGCGCGAACCAATCGCGTCGCGATCAACTGGATCTACCTGCGCTCGTTTCGCAGCCCGGGCCTGATGGACGATCAGCGCGCCGACGAGTCGGCGCAAGACGCAGCGCCGGAGCATTTCTTGCATACCTTCTTCAAAGACATCGGCGTGCCGTATCGCGCCTACGAGGCAGAGGATCCGGCCTCGCTCGAGCGCGCGATTCGCGACGTCGATCGTTTGGAGAATCTGCCGCTGCAGTTCACCGAGCTGCGGCCACGGCAGGATCTCGATCATTGGTGTTACGCGTTGGCCTTGGCGCTCGTGCTCCTGATCGCAGTCGCCAAAGTGACGGAAATCCGCGCATGGTATCGACCCACAGGTTCCGCCGCCGCGCCGCGCTAGTCGCGCTCGCCTTAGTTGCGGCGCTCGCTGTCGACGGCTTTCGTCTGCTACGCGCGAATGCCGTTAACCAGGCCATCGAGCGTGGCAGTGCGCTGGCGCTCGGCGCGACGGCGCCCGCCGAGGCGCTGTTTGCGCAGGCGCGCGAACTGGAGGAAAAGCCGGACGTGCAAGGCGCGTTGGCGCTTTATAAACGTTTGCAACGCGAAGCCGCGCCGGACATCGCGCTCGCCTCGCGCTACAACAGCGGCAACCTCTACTTGCGCCAAGCCTTGGAAGTGACCGCCGACGAGCAGCGCCACATCCTGGTGCCTTTGGTGGAGTTGGCCAAGGAGAGCTACCGCGCCGTGCTGCGCGCCGACCCGCAGCATTGGGAGGCGAAGTATAACCTCGAGCGCGCGCTGCGCTTGGTGCCCGAACCGGACGACGTCGCCGAGGCCCAAGACACCGATATGCGCAATGCGGAACGGGCGGTCACGACGATGCGCGGCGTCTCGCTCGGCTTGCCGTAGTGTCATGTCGCGAGTCAAGCATGCCTGGTTATGGTTCGCGGTTGTCGCGCTATTGTGCGTCGCCTTGACGCAGCCCACCAAGCAGGTCGAGCACGACGCCGCCAACTACGTGTTCGTACTCGATATCACGCAAAGCATGAACACGGAGGATTACTACGTGCAGGGTAAACCGGTCAGCCGGCTCGCCTTCGCAAAAGGGGCGCTGCGCGAGACCTTGCTCGGGCTTGCTTGCGGCTCGAAAGTGGGCTTGGCCGTATTCACCGAGTACCGCACCTTTTTGCTGCTGGCGCCGGTCGAAGTCTGCGACAACTTTGCCGACTTAGCGAGCGCACTCGGCCACATCGACGGCCGCATGGCCTGGGCCGGCGGCAGCGAGGTGGCGAAGGGGCTCAACTGGGGGCTCAAGGCCATGTTGAGCTTGAGTCCTTCGCCCAATTTGGTGTTCCTCACCGACGGCCAGGAAGCGCCGCCGATCAACCCCAAGCTGCCTCCCCGTATTGACATCGGGCCCGGCAAAGTACACGGACTGATCGTCGGCGTGGGCGGCGACGAATTGAGCCCCATTCCGAAATTCGACCCGCAGGGCAATCGATTGGGCTACTGGAAGGCGCAGGATGTGCTGCAAGTGGACATCTATACCCTTGCGCGCACCGGCTCGGAGGGCAAGAGCGAGGTCGCGAGGCGCCCCTCTGGTACGGAACATTTGTCCTCACTCAAAGAGATCTACCTGAGGCACCTCGCCGCCGATACCGGGCTCGCTTACCATCGGCTTGCCGGCGCTGCCGCCCTGAGTGAAGCATTTCGGGCACTGCCCAAGGCACAGCGCGTGAAGTCGCGCGTCGATCTCGCCTGGGTCCCGGCTGCCGCAAGCCTGTTTCTGCTCGTTGCGCTATACGCGACGGCCTTGCTGCGGGGAAGCAAGCGGCCGCGCGCCCTCGCCTAGCCGCCCTCTCCTACGAGCGCAAAGTGGTCTACTACCCGAAATCGTTCTTCAAGCTCATCCTGACCGGCGTGGTGCTGGTGATGCTGCCGCTCATCGTCGCGTTCTACAACATCGCCGTGTATCTCGACCGGCTCGCCACGCAAAGCCAGCAAGCGGTGTTCGACGCGGTGCAAGTCACACAGGATAGTCGCATCGTCACCCAGCGCATCACCGACATGGAGCGGCTCGCGCGCCAGTACCTCGTGGTGGAAGACCCGGTGCTGCTCGACGCCTACGGCAAGCTGCATCGCGAGTTCGACAGCGCCGTGAAAAAACTCGAACGGCACGCCGCCAATGCGCCGCAAAGCGAGCAGTTGCGTGACTTGGCGGAGCGCGAAAACCGCATCCACGAGATCTTGCGGCGCTACCCGCAGCAGACCGCCAGCGTAAAGGAAACGGTGGATGCGTTCGTGCCGCTATCGCGCTTGGCGCAGACGATCTTGGGTGAAAACAGCCGCCTCATCGAGCACGAAGTCGCCGACATGCAGGAAGTCGCCGCGCGCGCCCGGGAAATCATGCTGTGGCAGGTCTGGGCCCCGATTCCGCTCGCGGTGCTGGTGGCCGTGCTGTTTACCTACCTCATCACACGGCCGTTCCGCCAGATCAACTCCGCCATCCGGCTGCTCGGTGACGGTCATCTCAATGTGCCGGTGCGCGTTACCGGTCCTAAGGACTTAATCGAACTGGGCAATCGCCTCGACTGGCTGCGTATCCGCCAGATCGAGCTGCAGGAACAGAAGACGAAGTTCTTTCAGCACGTTTCGCACGAGCTGAAGACGCCGCTTGCGGCGTTGCGCGAGGGGGCCGATTTGCTAGCCGATGAGGTGACCGGCAAGATGACGCCTGCACAGCGCGAAATCGCGCACATCATCCAGCTTAAGACCCAACAGCTGCAGAAGCTGATCTACGATCTGCTCGCTTACAGCGCGGCGGGCGGAGCCGAATTCCTGAAGACCTCCCTCACCTATGCGACTTTCAATCTGCGTCGGCTGGTATTGACCGTAGCCGAGGAACAGAAGCTCGCGATCGCCAGTAAGGCGTTGCGCGTGAGCTTGCACGGGCCCGAATTCGACATCACCGCCGACGCAGAAAAAATCCGCGTAGTGATCGACAATCTGTTGTCGAATGCAATCAAGTTCTCGCCACCGAGCGGCGGGATTATAATCACCGTCAACACGGTAGCAGAAAAAGCGCTCCTCGACGTGTCGGACCAAGGTCCTGGCGTCGCGGAAGAAGACAGAGAAAAGGTGTTTGACGCGTTTTACCAGGGCCGCGCCCCCCGAGAAGTTCGCATCAAAGGAACCGGTTTGGGGTTGGCGATAATCAAAGAGTACATATTGGCCCACAACGGCAGCGTCGAGATTGTCCAAGATGGTCATCCCGGCGCGCATTTTCGAGTGACGCTGCCTCTTAATCCAAAGGTTGGAAAATGAACGTACGGTTGGTCCTATGCTTGATTGCGTTTTCGACGTCCTATGCTTGCGTGCAACCGCCGCCGCGCGGCGCAACGACACCGGTGCGCCTCGAGCGCGCCGCGCCGGTCACGCCTCCCAAGAGCGAAACCGAGCGCTTGCTCGATGAGTTCACCGTGTTGAAATCACTGCCCAAAGAGCAGGTGGCGAAAGACTTCGCCGAGGCGGGGCGAGCCGTCTCGCAAGCGCCCTCCATGATCAACCGCATTCGCCTAGCTTGGCTGCTGGGTTTGCCGGGCACCCCTTTCCAGGATCTCAATCGCTCGCTCACCCTGCTGCAAGAGGTACTAAAGGACGAAGCGCCCGACGAGGCGGGAGTGAAGCGCCTGGCGGGATTTGTGTACTCGCAATACAACCGAGACCTGCGCAACCAAGAAACCATCCAAGCGCTCAATCTGCGGTTGGCCGATGCGCAGAAGCGAGTCGACGACTCGCAGAAGCAGGACGAAACCGTCTCTACGCTGACGCAAAAGCTGAAAGAAGAGCAGAAGCGCAACGAGGTCCTGGTCGCCAAACAAGAAGAAAGCACGCAGACGATCGGCTCGCTGGCACAGAAACTCAAGGAGGAAAAACAAAAGGCTGAACAGCTGCAGCAGAAGCTCGACGCGCTCGCGGACATCGAGAAGAGCATGGTCGATCGCCAGCAGCAACCTAAAGCGGAGCCGAAACGATGAGCAGTGGAACGGGTCAGAAGATCCTTCTGGTAGACGACGATAGCGAACTTCTCCGATTGATATCAATACGCCTGGGCGCGGCCGGCTACCAAGTCACCGCGGTCGACAGCGCCGAGAAGGCCCTCACGAGCTTGGCGCAAATGCGCCCGAACTTGGTGGTGAGCGATCTGCGCATGGAAGGTATGGACGGCATGGCGCTGTTTCAGCACATCCACCGCAGCAACCCTGCGCTGCCGGTAATCATCTTGACCGCGCACGCAACGGTACCCGACGCGGTCTCCGCCATCCGCAGCGGTGTGTTTGGGTATCTCACCAAGCCGTTCGACAGCAAGACGCTGCTCGCCCAGGTCGAGCGAGCGCTGCAGATTACGGGCCAAGCCGGAGAGCTCGTCGAAGAGCAGCCTAAGGAATCTTGGTCCAAAGAGATCATCACCCGCAGCCCGCGCATGCAGGATCTACTCGCACAGGCGCGCTTGATGGCCGAGAGCGACGCCAACGTGCTGATACAGGGCGAGAGCGGCACGGGTAAGGAGTTGCTCGCGCGCGCGATTCACCGCGCTAGCCCGCGTAGGGATAAGCCGTTCGTGGCGGTCAATTGCGGCGCCATTCCCGAAGCGCTGTTGGAATCCGAGCTGTTCGGCCACGTTAAGGGCTCGTTCACCGGCGCCATGCGCGATCATCAAGGCCTATTCCAGGCGGCGCACGGCGGCACCTTGTTTCTGGACGAAATAGGCGACATGCCGCTCGCGTTGCAGGTCAAGCTCTTGCGCGTGCTGCAAGAGCGTGAAGTGCGCCCGGTCGGGGCAACGGACACGGTGCGAGTTGACGTGCGTGTGATTTCGGCGACACACCGCAATCTCGAAGAGGCGCTGGCGGCCGGGACCTTTCGAGAGGACTTGTACTATCGCTTGAACGTGGTGTCGTTAGAGCTTCCGGCGCTGCGCAACCGGCGCGAAGATATTCCGCTGTTGGCGACGCACTTCTTGGAGCAACTCAACAAACGCTACAACAAGTCGGTGAACGCGTTTTCCCCGGACGCCATGGAAGCCATGGTTTCCGCGCAGTGGCCTGGCAACATCCGGCAACTGTACAACCTCGTGGAACAGACACTCGCGCTATCGACCACCAGCATCATTCCCGGCCCCCTCGTGCAAAAGTGCCTGCAAAGCGAGATGAGCGGAATTCCGTCGTTCGAAGAAGCGCGCAAGCGTTTCGAGCGCGACTACTTGGTGCAGTTACTCAAGATCACCAACGGGAACGTCAGCCAGGCAGCGCGGCTTGCCAAGCGCAACCGCACGGAGTTTTACAAGTTGCTACAGCGCAATGATCTCACCCCCGGCAATTTTAAGGCGCATTCTGCCTAAACTATCGGGCTTGCTGTCTCTGTCGGGCGACAAGAAAAATATAATGAAAATAAGAGCTTGCCTATCAACCTAGACCCACTGTCTCTGCGTGACGACGTATCGAGGCCAAGATTGTCTCATCACCAAGCGATAGCTTGTTGATTCATAATGCTTATTTTACTGTGGCACGCGCGTTGCTAACTAGTCTGGCAGGGAAGTTTGAGAGCAGCAGAGGATAGGAAAGAGGGTGATGCGCGTAGATCACCCTGTGTAAGGGAAAAGGTTATAGAAGTACAAACGGTTTCTTTGCCGCGGGAATGCCGCTCCAGCCTCGGTGTTCCCTTCTTTTTTTCCACAGCAGATTTCCGACCGGTTTCCTTTCACACGCGCCTCTTCCGATCATTTTTCGGAAAGCACACCGGGCTGTTCCGCGCCGATCATGCCGTCCGCTCGCGCTGACAGGTATGCGTAAAGATCGAGGATGTGCGCGCTGACCGCTTCATCGCTCTCCCACGCGGGCATGTCAATGCGTCCCTTCAGGCCGCGTTTCTTCGCCATCACCTCCGCGATCACGCCCTCGCGGTCCTCCGGCGGCCGCACCGCTGCGCGTGGGTCTGCAGGGGAGAAAAGCCGGTAGCGCACCAAGACTTGCTCCGCAAACTGCCTGGGTGTCATAGACTCTATGCGCCGCACGAGAGAGGGGGCAATGTCGGTTCCCACCGCGCCCTTGCCGTGGCAGATATGGCAGCCGCTGTGGAATACGCGCCAACCCTGAAAGGTGTTCTGATCCACCTTTCCATCGGCAACTCGATACGAACCCGGCTCCGGAGCCGCGCCCAGCGCCATGTCGGTCAGTACGAACGCTCCTGCCATCATGACGGCGAAGACTAAGGTTATCTGTCGATCGAAAAACTTGCCGCCTCGAGATTCCATCACGCCACCCTTGGTCCCTCTGCACCCACGTAATACTGCGCGCCCCGAGGCCGCCAATCATTGACGAAGATCAACCGGGTGCGCATCTCTCTAACGGCTGACCTAGGAATCCGACAACGACGAGAGGCAAGAACGGTCCCTTGCCCCGCGACGCGAAGAAAGTACGGCAGTCCAAGCCGCCTCGGAAATGTCGCCGACGACGCTTGTCCGCTCGTTCACCAAGTGCGGCGTCGCAAAGAGCGCAGCGGTACAAAGTCCCTTGCTGCCTACCTATGGAGGGTGATCAGCATCCCAAGCAAAGCCGCATGTGGGAATCGCGGCGCGAGCCGTGTGTTTGAAGCATTCGGCCAGGCTGGCCTTGATACCGGCGTACCGGTGGCGGTGCACGCCCGAGACGATCCACAGCACGCCGCAGCGACGCGTTGGCTATCCGCCTTTTCGGGCACACTACATGAGGTAGTGACCGCGTCAAGCGATCTCACAAATCACTTCGGTTTCCAGGAATTATGGAACTGGACGATGAACCAGCGATTGCCGCGCTTATGCATGACAGAAGTATTCCTCGATGGCCCATTCGTGGTCATGACACCGCCGAGCGTTCGCTCAGACTGCCATGTCGCCGTCACCAACACGACGTCGTCGGTGAGAAGCGTCGCGGTGGTTCCAAAGAGATTGGCCCGCACCTCACCCCGCTCCCCGGAGAGCGCTCGAACGAAATAGGTTCGAATCGCTTCGGGGTCGGATACGAGTTCTGGCGAAATCGTGCCTATGAACAGCGCGTCTGACGAGAATACCGAGACCAATTGCTCGTGATTGTCGGTCTTGAAGTACTCGAAGAATTTCTCGTAGGCCGCCAGCGCATCTTCTTTCGGCCCTGCCCACAGGGACGCGCTCCATATACTTGCGAGAACAAGCGCGACTAGTTTTTTCACGGTATCGGATCTCCCATAAGCCTTTAGATATTGCTGAGGTCGCCCGCCTCTCGCATCCTCATGACGGATCGCGAGATCTCCGTCCGCGAGTAGACTAGCACACCGCTCGACACGACCCTGTTCGAGTCCACCAAAGGTCGTGGATGCTCTTGACAACGCGGTTATATTTCTATATATTTGGAATTATAGAAATTTTGAAGGGGCGAACCATGAATCGCTTTCACGTGCACGTCGCTGTCGACGATTTGGATACCAACATCCGCTTCTACTCCGCCATGTTCGGCGCACCGCCGACAGTGCAAAAAGCAGACTATGCCAAGTGGATGCTCGAGGACCCGCGCCTTAACTTCGCCATCTCCAAGCGTGGCCACGAATCCGGCGTCAATCATTTGGGCATCCAAGTAGAGTCGGACGCCGATCTCGATGCCATGCGCATGCGCCTAGCCGACGCCGCGATCGCCGCCACCACACCCGGTCAAGCCGCCTGCTGTTACGCACGCTCCAACAAGTACTGGACCACCGATCCGCAGGGTATCGACTGGGAGACCTATCACACTCTGGGAGCGATTCCGGTTTTCGGCGAGGATCGCGCCCCGTCCGCGGGCGCCGAAATGGACAAGGGCCCATGTTGCGTACCGGGAGAGAAGACCATGGCCGCGGCTGTGAGTGGCGCTACGAGTACCGCGTGCTGCTCGCCTGCTAACGCATGAAGGGTGCCCCCTATCGGGTATTGTTTCTCTGCACCGGCAACTCGGCGCGCAGCATCATGGCCGAGGCCTATCTCAACTACGCGGGGCGAGGACGATTCGAAGCCTTCAGCGCGGGCAGTCATCCGATCGGCGAGGTCAACTCATACGCGCTCCAGCAGTTGCGCGATGCAAAACTGCCCACCGAGGGCTTGCGCAGCAAGAGCTGGGACGAGTTCGCGGCGCCCGGCGCGGCAGCGCTCGACTTCGTGTTCACCGTGTGCGACAACGCTGCCGGCGAAGTGTGCCCGGTCTGGCCGGGGCGCCCGATCACCTCACATTGGGGCGTACCCGATCCCGCCGCCGTGAAAGGCTCGCCGGCAGAAATTCGCAAGGCGTTTCTCGACGCCTACACCCTGCTCAGTCGCCGCATCACGCTATTCACCAGTCTGCGCATGGATGCCCTCGAACCGCGCACGCTCGCATTCAGGCTGACCGAGATCGGCCGAACGCAATGACGCCCGATCCGACGGCAACGCACATGGATACCAGGCAGGCGGTCAAGGCGCTCGGCGCGCTCGCTCAGGACAACCGCCTAGCCGTGTTTCGCTTGCTAGTGGAGCAAGGGCCGGAAGGCCTGACACCGGGCGCCATTGCCGAGCGGCTGAGCATTCCCGCACCGACCCTGTCATTTCATTTGAAGGAGCTGAGCCAAGCTGGTCTCCTCGCCTCCGAGCAAATCGGCCGCTCGATCGTCTACTCGGCTGACTTCCTCGCCATGCGCGAACTGATCGAGTTTTTGTATCGGAACTGCTGCGGTGCCGGGGTGAAAGGGTGCGGCCCCGAATGCGTGCCGAACATCGGAGCCAAAGCCGCCAGCTCGAAAGCCAAACTGAGCAAGCGCCGCGGGCGGCCGACCCTGCGCAAACTCTGAACGTCCTGGCATTCTCACCCTCGCGATCTCCTCGCGCGCGCTTCAAACACGATAGATGTCGGCGAGAAGGTTGTCGCGATAGGCAGCCCGCGTGGATTGACCGGCACGGTCTCGGAAGGCATCCTAAGCCAGATCCGATCTGTCGGAGAATACAAGCTAAGGAACCTCTGAATAAATCCCGCATGGCCGCGACGGCGCTTTTGCGCGATGCATGGCAAGGCGCGAGGCGCAGGGCATATTGAACATCTGGC
>CAZILI010000024.1:0-18337 GCA_964539965.1 uncultured Burkholderiales bacterium
TTGCGATGCGGTGGTGCTGAGTGTGCTCGAGGGCGCGCGCGAGGAGAGCAAGCGCAGCGCCCAGTGGATCGAACGGCAGCAGAAGAAGATCGTCGCCGGCACGGCCGAACTCTCTCGCCTATTGGGCGAGCAGGAGTGGTTTACGCGGGCGGGATTCGGCTTAGCGGAAATCGCGGGCGGTTGCACCCTCGGCTATCTCGACTTCCGTGTGCCGGACTTCGACTGGCGCAGCCGCGCGCCCAATCTCGTACGCCTATTTACGCGCTTGTCCGAGCGACCCTCGTTTGCGCGGACCAAACCGGAGCCGCAAGTCCTTCCCGCAATGGCCTAGGCAACGTCTATTCGACCAGAACGTTGCTCGCATTGACGCCAAGGGGCTCGCCGGCGCTCTGGGTGCGCCTTCGCAGTAGCAGCAATCCGGGCAGACCGGCGATGGCGCCCGCGGCGAGCACCGTGAAGATCGCGCTGTAGCCGATCATGGCCGCTTGCCGTTCTACCTCGCTCTCGATCTTGGCGAGTCCCTTGGTGCTGGCGAGGTTCCAGCCGGCTTGCTCCGACAGGGCGTGTATCGGCCGGTGGTATGGATTCACGTGCTCGGTGAGGCGGGCGTGACTGACCGTGCTGGTGTGCACGAAGAACGTCAGCGCCACCGAAACGCCGATGCTGCTGCCGACGCTGCGCACCAGGTTGAACACCGAGCTGGCCTCGGTTCGCTGCTCGGGTGCGATACTCGGAAACGCGATGAACTGAATAGGCACCATGATCAAGCCCGAGCCGACGCCTTGCAAAAGGCCTGTCCACACGATCGGCCACACTCCCACCTCGAGGGTCCAACTCGCCATCTCGGCGCTCGATGCGCCCAGACAGAGTAACCCGATGGCGATGAGCACGCGTGGCTCGACCGAGCCCGTGATGCGCCCGCCGATGAACATCGCGAGCAGCATGCCCGCGCCACGCGGAGACTGCAGCAAGCCGATGGTGTCGATGGTGTAACCGCGCAGGTCTTGCAAGAACGCCGGCATCAACACGAGCGGGGGCAGCGTGATGAGTCCGTACAGAAAGACGAACGCCAGGCCGACGAAGAAGGTGCGCTTGGTGAGCAATCGTAAGTCGAGGAACGGCGCTCGCGCGGTAAGACTGTGCGCGATGAAGAGGTAGAAACCCAGTCCCGCGAGGCAGGCCTCCAAGACGATCTCCTCCGACTCGAACCAGTCCAGGCGGCCGCCACGATCGAGCATCATTTGCAGCGCGCCGACTCCGAGGGCGAGCACGAGAAAGCCGTACCAGTCCAAGCGGCGCTGTCGGTCTCGCGCCGTTTCCTGGACAAACAATAGCGTGCCAACTAAGGCGAGCATCCCGAACGGCACGTTGATGTAGAAAATGGCGCGCCAGCTGAAATAGTCGGTAAGGTAGCCCCCTATGGTCGGGCCGATGAAAGAGCCGAATACCGACCCGCCGCCCCAAACCGCCATCGCCCGGCCTTGCCGCTCCGGCGGATAGCAATCGAGAATGATGGAGTGCGACAGCGGCAGCAGGAGGCCGCCGCTGGCGCCTTGAACGATGCGCGCGGCGACCTCTAGGGCGAGCGACTCGGCCGTGCCGCAAAGAATCGACGACCCGACGAAACCGGCGATGGCGCACACGAAGACACGCTTGCAGCCGAAGCGGTCTCTGAGCCATCCCGTGGTCGGTATCATCACGGCGGAGGCGACGATGTACGAAGTGATGACCCAGGAGATCTGATTGGGTGTCGCTGAAAAGGTGCCTTGCATATGCGGCAAGGCGACCGAAGCGATAGTCCAGTCGATCGAATAAAGCAGAGTCGCCAAGGTCGCTGACGCGGTAATCAGCGCGGGATGGCGAGCCGGCCCGCTCATCGGCCGTCGCGTGCTAGCGCTGAACTCGGTACCAGGAACCGGGGCAATAACCCGGCGTCGACCAGGCTTTGCACACTCTTGGGCAGGCCCCGCTCGTGGCCTGTGTCGACGCTGACTTGCACGGTCATGCCGGCGCGCAGCGGCGATTGGGTTTGCTCTTGCTCGACCCGCAGCAATACCGGTATGCGTTGCACGACCTTGACCCAGTTGCCGGTGGCGTTCTGCGGCGGCAGCACGGCGAACTCCGCGCCCGTAGCCGGAGCAATCGCCGTCACGACCGCCGAGTAGGTGTGATCGGGATAGGCGTCAGCCACCACCTGCGCACGCTGCCCCACGACCATATGGGTGAGTTGGGTCTCTTTGAAATTGGCTTCGACCCACACCGGGCCGCCTTCGATGAGGCTGAACACCGCGACCCCGCGCTCGGTATGCTCCCCAGCGCGCAGTTTGAGGTTGCTGACTACGCCGGCGACCGGCGCTACGACGCGGGTGCGAGCCAGGTCGATCTCCGCTGCGTCGAGGGCCGTCTTGGCTTCCATGAAACGGGGATGCTGTTCCTCGGGCAGGTCGGGGTTTCCTGCCAAATTGGCGAGCACTCGATTGGCACGCTCCTCCACGCTCGCCAGCCGTCGACGCGCGACTTCGAGGTCGAGCTGAGTTTCATCGTACACGTCGGCGCGTATCATGCCGTACTCCTTCAGACGCGCATGACGGTCGAGTTGGCGCGCGAGAAAGGCGATGCGCTGCTTTGCTTCTTCGCGTTCCATGAGCGTAGAGCGATACTCCGCGCGCAGTGAGCGTACCTCGGTGCGCACGACGTCCATCTGTGCCTTGGCCTTGTCGGCGGCGATCTTGAACGGGGCGGGATCGATACGAAACAGCAGCGCGCCGGCGGGTACCGGCTGGTTGTCCTGCACCCCGACTTCTGCCACGCGTCCAGACACTTCGGCGCTAATCGCCATGATGTGCGCCTTGACGTAGGCGTTTTCGGTCTCGATGCTGCGGCCGCCGTGCGAGTACCAGTACAGAGCCACCGCTGCGGCCACGAGCGGCACCAGAACAAGCAAGAACGCCCGCGCAAACGTGCGCCAAACGCCCGAGAACACCAGCCTAGACATTTGCAAGACCTCCTAGCCCGCTCTCTCTTGCTGTAGGCGCCGCAGACGGCCATTCTTTGCGGCGCCGTAGTCTGAGGAGAGATTGGCTTTGACACGCAGCAGCGTGTCGACAAACTGTTCTTTTTCGCTCACCGATAGCCCGGCCATGGCGTCGCGCCGCAACTCGGCGGCGGCGGCGCGCATGGCCTTCAGAGCCGGTTCGACCTCGTCGGTAAGAAACACGCGTTTCGCTCTTCGATCATTGGCATGCGCCTCCCGCCGTACCCAGCCCTTCGCTTCCAAGCGGTCGAGCAAACGGCCCAAGGTGGCCTTTTCGACCTCGAGCAGCTCCGCCAGTTCCGATTGTGTAATGCCGTCGTTGCGGAATAGGTGATTCAGCACCCACCATTGCGAGCGGGTGAGCCCCAGCGACTTCACGCGCCGATCGAACGTCGTGCGCATGAGCCGCGCCACGTCATTTAGAATGAAGCCGAAATTGCGGGATAGATCTTCGCGAAACACAACCCTGATTATAGTTGCTTAGCTTACAATAA
This sequence comes from uncultured Burkholderiales bacterium, assembly GCA_964539965.1. GTDB lineage: Bacteria > Pseudomonadota > Gammaproteobacteria > Burkholderiales > JALYOK01 > CAZILI01. The sequence goes on from CAZILI010000024.1 coordinate 3,529, forward strand.
GCAAGACGACCAGCGCGGCGACTGCCTACGCCGGCCGCACTCCTGCAAAGAAGGCTATGAAGATAACCGACGTCATCACGCATCAACTGTCCGTCAAGGTGGACGAGCCGTTTACCTCTTCACGCGGCTGGGTCTACTCGACTCGTGGCGCACTGGTGGTCGAAGTCCGCACCGATGAGGGGCTGGTCGGCTGGGGCGACTGCTACGGCCCGGCCGCTGTCTGCAAGTCCATCGTCGACACTTTACTCAAGCCGTCTGTGGTCGGTAGGGACCCGTTCGATGTCGAAGTGATCTGGGAGGCGCTGTACAACAAGGTCAAGGACTACGGCTTGAGCGGGATGACAATATCGGGCATCAGCGGGATCGACATCGCGCTGTGGGACATCATCGGCAAGGCCTGCAAGAAGCCCATTCACAAGCTGATCGGGGGTTGCTTCCGCCCCAAAGTGCAGGCCTACGCGACCGGTTTGTACTTCAAGGATATGGCACGGGTCACCGAGCAAGCCGTTGCCGAAGCGCGCTCGTATGTCGAACAGGGCTTCGGCGCCATCAAAATGAAGATCGGGCTCGGCGCGTTGAAGAAAGATATCGATCGCATCGCTGCTGTGCGCGATGCGATCGGGTCCGAAGTGCTGCTCATGGTAGATGCCAATCACTGCTACAACGTGCCGCAGGCGATCAACATCGGGCGCGAATTGGAACGGCTCGATGTGTATTGGTTCGAGGAGCCGGTATCGCCGGAAGATATCGAGGGGTACGTGGAAGTGACCCGTGCCCTGGACATCGCCGTCGCGGGCGGGGAGAACGATTTCACCAAATTCAGCTTCCGCCACATTCTCGAGCGGCGGGCGATGGACGTTATTCAACCTGATGTCTGCGCTGCAGGGGGCCTCACCGAGTGCAAGAAGATCGCCGCTCTCGCCCAGGCACATGCGACTCAGTGCGTTCCGCATGCTTGGGGCACGGCGATCGGGTTGGCGGCCACGCTACACTTTTTGGCGTCGCTTCCGGAGTGCCCTCCTTGCTTGGTACCGATTCCTCCGATGCTCGAGTACGAGCAAACGCCGAATCCGTTTCGCGATGCGCTGGCGGGCGCCCCGTTTAGCCACGAGCGAGGCTGGGTGGAGGTGCCGAACGGGCCGGGCCTGGGCATCGAAATCGACAGCGAGATCTTGCGGCGCTACCGGGTCGGCTAGGTAGGCCGAGCGATGGGGGCCGGCCGCCCTCAAAGGACGTTCAATACCTCGTAGCACGCTCCCATGGTGTGGTAGTCGGTCTTGCCCGCGGGACTCTTCTCGTCGCTGTATTTGCGGTTGTCGCGCGTGAGGATGCGATACCAGGCGCCGTATTCGTGATCGACGAAGTACTGCCAGCAATACGACCAAATCCGCTCGTACCAGTCGCGGTAGCGCGATTCGCCTGTGCGTGCCAAGAGCAGCGCCGCCGCCGCGAGCGATTCGGCTTGTACCCAGAAGTACTTGTGTTGGTCGCAGATCGAGTTGTCGGGCGCAAAGCCGTAGTAAATGCCGCCGTACCGATCGTCCCAGGCGCGCTCGAGCGCGACGTCGAATAAGGCCCGTGCGCGCGGCACCAGCCACCCGCCATCATGCGCTAGATGCCGTTCATGCCGCTCGAGAATGAGTAGCAGTTTTGCCCACTCGGTCAGGTGCCCGGGTTGGTAGCCCCAGGGCCGGAAGATGTTGGTCTTATCGTCACGGTTGTATTCCCAGTCGATCGTCCAATCGTCGTGGTAGTGCTCCCAGACCAGGCCTCCGGCAAGCGCCGCTTGCCTCACGGTGATGTTATGCGCCAGTTGCTCGGCGCGGCGCAAGTAGCGGACTTCATTCGTTGCTTCGAAAGCGGCAAGCAGCGCTTCGCAAGCATGCATGTTTGCATTCTGACCACGATAGGCAGAAAGCACACTCCAGTCGCCGCTTGCCTCATCGGCGTACAGGCCGTGAGAGGCGGACCAGAAGCGGGTCTCCATGAGATCGAACGTGGCCGTCAGGCGGTCGTGCGCGCCCGCCAATCCCGCGCGCAGCGCCTGCGCGTAGGCAAGCAGCACGAACGCCAAACCGTAGCAGTGATTGGTCGGGTCGATGGTCGTCTTCCTTCCGTCTTCGAAGCGCAACAGCCAGGCATATCCGCCCGTGCTCGGATCGCGATGTACCCGGTCGAGAAAGTCGCAACCATGCCGTGCGGCATCCCGATATTCGGACACACCGAACTGCCGGAAAGCCATGGCGTAGTTGAAGACGAAACGCGCGCTGCTGACCAGGTGTCGGGTCGCGTGATCATAGACGCGGCCATCGTCCCTGAAAAAGTGATAGAAGCCGCCTCGTGAGTCGATGCAGCGCGGATGATAGAAGGCGAGGGTATGCGCAACATGCCGGATCAAGAACTCGCGGCTGTGAAAGTCAGGCAAGGCAGCTACTTGCATTGTGTCGGTCTTCGCAGTCACTCGCGGGCCGCTGCTGGAAAAGCGCTTGCGATAAGGAGGATAATGCTGCCACTTTCTTCGGCCCGGGGACACCGCCAGAATGAGTCGATGGCGCCTATTTTGCTCTTCCTATCTGCTGGCGTGTTTGCTGTGGCTGCCCGTGGTGTCGCTCGCGCAGTCATGGCCGAAAGCGAGCGTGCGCATCGTGGTTCCCTACGTGCCGGGCGGTACAACCGACATCGTTGCTCGCGTCATTGCACAGGAACTGAGCAAGGGCCTGGGGCAACAGTTCATCGTCGACAACCGTGCCGGCGCGTCCACGCAGCTTGGAACCGACCTGGTCGCAAAAGCGAAGCCGGACGGGTACACATTGCTACTTACCGCGGCACCCTTTGCGATCAATCCTTCGTTGTACCCGAAGCTGCCGTACGATACCGCGAAGGACTTCGAGCCGGTGACTTTGGTGGTGCAAAATGCCCTCTTTCTCGTCGCTTATCCTTCTGCACCCTCGCTAACCCTGCAAGGGATGCTCGACGTCGCCCGCAAGCGGCCGGGGTCCTTGCAATTGGCCTCCGTAGGCAACGGCACGATGAGCCACATGTCTTTGGAGCTGCTGGCAGCGTTGGCGAAAGTGGATATCACGCATGTTCCGTACAAAGGCAGTGGCCAAGCCTTGCCCGATGTCATGGGGGGGCAAGTCCAGTACTTGTTCGACAATCCGAGTTCGGCCCTCCCGTACATCCGCAGCGGCAAGCTCAAGGCCATCGCCTACACCGGTCGCAAGCGGTCTGCAGCGCTTCCGCAGGTGCCCACGATCGCCGAAAGCGGTCTGGCAGAATTCGAGACCGTCAATTGGTTCGGTTTACTCGCCCCCGCGGGAACGCCGGCGCCGGTGCTCGACCGGCTCAACACGGAGCTCGCCTCAATACTGAAGCGTGGAGACATTAGAGATCGCTTCGCCAAAGACGGCGTCGAGACGGTCGGCGGCTCGAGGGCCGAGTTCGCCGCTTTCCTGCGCGCCGAGATCGCCAAGTGGGCGCGCATCGTGAAGGAGCGCAACATCCAGCCGGGCTAGCGGGGGAGGGCGAGGCGGCTCAATTTTACTTTCGCCCTACACAAACGCGGGCTCAAGCTTGGGAGTCGAACGCTTGGTCTCGCGAATAAGATCAGCGGCCTTCTCACCCACTAGGATCGCCGGCGCGTTGGTGTTGCCGGAAGGCATGGTCGGGAAAACCGAGGCGTCGGCTACGCGCAGACCCTCTAAGCCATGCACACACAAGCGCTCATCCACCACCGTATTGGGCCCCTTGCCCATCCGGCAGGTCCCTATCGGATGGTAGGCGGTTTGCGAATTGTTACGGATCCACTCGAGTATCTGTGCGTCGTTTTCCACGGTCTTTCCCGGTGAGAACTCCTCGCCGCGCAATTGGTCGAGCGCGGTGGCCTCTGCGATGCGCCGCATCATGCGAAAGCCGTCGACCATCGTGCGCTGATCGAGCGGATGGGTCAGGAAATGGAATCGGATCGCCGGCGACACGTCCGGGTCTGCGGACCGGATATGAATCGAACCGAGGCTTTCCGGGCGTAGCTGGTAGCACGCAATCGACATTGCGGGGAAGTCTTGCAGCTTGCGCCGCTTGGGATCCTTGATTGCGTAGGGCACGAGATGCATCTGCACGTCCGGGGTCGCGAGATCGGCCCGGGTCTTTAGAAAGGCGACCAATGGCGCCGACGGCAGGCTGAAAAAGCCGCCGCCTGTGGCCAGGTACTTGACGGCTTCGACGACCGCGCCTAGGCCTCGCGCTCGATGGTTATAGGAAACCCGGGGATCTTTGACGCGCCAGACGATGCGGGCATTGATGTGATCGCGGAAATTCTCTCCTACTGCCGGCAGTGCATGCTGTACGGGGATGCCATGGGCGGCCAGAACTTCCGGCCGACCGATACCGGATAGCTCGAGCAGCTGAGGCGTCGCGACCGCGCCCGCGCACAAGATCACTTCGCCCGCCGCGCGAGCTTCCTTCTGTTGACCCTGATGGCGGTAGGCGACCCCGATGCAGCGTCGTCCCTCGAGTATGACGCGATGCACATGGGCTTCGGTGATGACGGTCAAATTCGGCCGCTGCATCGCCCGCTCCAGGTAGCAATGTGAGACGCTCATGCGCCGTCCGGCGCGTATGCTGGCTTGAGTCTTAGCGATACCCTCTTGATTTTCGCTGTTGTAGTCGGGGTTGATTTTGTAGCCCGCCTCGACCGCTGCATTGAACAGGGCGTCATACAACGGATTTTGGTCGGGCACCACCGACACATGCAGCGGGCCGCCGCTGCCGCGTCCAGGCGTGCCTGCCCGCTCGAAGTTCTCGATGCGCGAAAACAGCGGAGCCACATCGCGCCAACCCCAGCCGGGTGCGCCCATCTTCGCCCAAGTGTCGTAGTCCTGGGGCTGGCCACGGACCCAAACCAGGCCGTTGATAGCGCTCGATCCGCCCAACAACTTGCCGCGCGGAACCGGAATGACGCGATTGGCGGTGCCGGGCTCTGGCTCGGACTCGTAGAGCCAGTTCGCTGCCGCATCGTGGATCAGCAAGCCGAAGCTCACTGGAAAGCGGCAGTAGGGATGGCTTGCCCGTCCGGCCTCGAGCAGCAGCACTTTGGTCTGCGGGTTTTCGCTCAGGCGGGCTGCCAGCACGGCGCCGGCAGAACCCGCGCCGACGATGATGTAGTCGTGGTCTGTCATTTGACGGTCGCTCTTCAATCGTGAAATATGCAATCCAGGCGCACCAACGAGCGAAGGCGAGGCGAGCACTTCATCGATCGGATCAAACTTCGCTGTTGCGCATTATAAGGTCCGAAAGCTAAAGGCTGGTGCCAACCGCAGGGACTCTGCCGGAACGCGCATTGCGGCGGATTTTGGGGTATCGAAACCCGAATGCTAAGATGGCGTCCCGCGGATTGGTTAGGACGGAGAAGATGAAGCAAAGAACATGGTTGAAGTGGTCCGTCGTAGTGGGAGGGGCGTTTGCTGCCTTCGCGCTGGAGTTGTCGGCCGAGGATGGTGAGCAGGCTCTGCTCGATCGCGCGCAGCAGGTGTTCAAGGCACTCCCGGCCGACGCCGCGACGGTGCAATATCCGCTGACGCCGGAGCGGGTGGCGCTGGGAAGGGCGCTATTCTTCGAAACCCGTGTTTCCAGCGACGGCAAACAAAGCTGTGCGGAGTGCCACCAGCCGCAGCACTACGGCACCGACGCGCTACCGCGCTCGGTGGGCAATTCGGGCAAGCTCATCCCGCGCAATGCGCCGACGGTATTCAACACCGCGTTGCAATTCGTGCAGCATTATGGCGGCAATCGCGTAGACGTCGAGGAGCAAGCGCTCAAGGCGTTGGTGAGTCCGCTCGCCTACGGCAACAAGGACTACGCCGCGGCGGAGGAGAAATTGCGTGCGATTCCCGGCTATCGGGCCTGGTTCGAGAAAGCGTTCCCGGGCGAATCCGAACCGGTCACGGCGCTGAATTGGAGCAAGGCGATCGGTGCCTATGAGCGGACTTTGCTCACGCCCGCGCCTTTCGATCGCTATCTCAAGGGCGAGACCGGCGCACTGAGCGAACAAGCAAAGCGCGGCCTCGATGCGTTCATGAAAGTAGGATGCTCGGCTTGTCACAACGGCGTGACAATCGGGGGGCAGATGTACCAGAAGTTCGGTGTGACCGCCGACTACTGGACCCTGACCGGCAGTGTCGAGATCGATTTGTTCAAAGGGCGCGACAAGGGCCGTTTCCAAGACACGAAAAGCGAAGCCGACGCCTTCGTATTCAAGGTGCAACAGTTGCGCAACGTCGCCGTCACTCCGCCCTACTTTCACGACGGCTCGGTTGCTGCCTTGGCGGACGCAGTGCGCATCATGGCGAAACTGCAACTGGGCCGAGAGCTTGGAGACGCCGAGGTAGCCGACATCGTCGCGTTCTTGGACAGCCTAACCGGCGAGGTGCCCGCGCAATACGCAACCGCGCCGGTGCTTCCCCCCAACGCATACAAGAACTGAGGCGAAATGCTGTTTCCGACGACCCTGGTTGGCAGCTATCCTCAGCCGGGGTGGCTTATCGACCGCGACAAGTTCACTCAACGCCTGCCGCCGCGCGTGCGGGCTATTGATTTGTGGCGAGTCCCCGAGCCCCACCTGGCCGAAGCGCAAGACGATGCGACCCTCGTCGCCATCCGAGCACAGGAAGAAGCCGGACTAGACATCATCACCGACGGCGAGATCAGGCGAGAGAGCTATTCGAACCGATTCGCCACCGCGCTGGAGGGCATCGACCTCGACAACCCCGGGAGCGTGCTCGGCCGATCGGGGCAGCCCAATCTGGTCCCGCGCATCGTCGGGGAGATTCGTCGCAAAGAACCCGTCGAGGTCGCGGACGTGGCCTTCTTGCGGCGCCATACCTCGAAGCCCATCAAGATGACGGTGCCGGGCCCCTTCACCATGAGCCAGCAGGCGCTCAACGAATACTATCCAAGCGAAGCGGCCGTGGCTATGGCGTACGCCGACGCGGTGAATAACGAGATCCGTGATTTGCTTGCGGCCGGCGCCGACATCGTCCAGATCGATGAACCGTACATGCAGGCGCAGCCGGACAAGGCCCGCGAATTCGGCCTTGCCGCTCTCAACCGTGCGCTAACGGGAATCGACGCGCCGACCGCGGTGCATATCTGTTTCGGTTACGCGGCAATGGTTCACAACCGGCCCACGGCATACTCATTCTTGCCCGAGCTGGCGCAATGCTCGTGTCGTCAGGTTTCAATAGAGACCGCGCAATCGAATCTCGACTGCGCGGTGCTGGGGACATTGGCGGGCAAGCAGATCATGGTCGGGTGTTTGGATCTGAGCGACCTGTCGGTGGAGACCCCCGAGATCGTGATCTCCCGCGTTAGACGAGCCCTGCGTTACGTCGAGGCGGCGAACATTATCCTTGCGCCGGATTGCGGCATGAAGTACTTGCCGCGGGATGTGGCGTTCGGAAAGCTCAAGGCGATGGTCGAGGCCGCCAATCGCTTGCGCGAGGAATACGGCGGCTGAGCTTCTGCTCCTCCGAATCGATCAATCGGAACCCGCCGTCTCCGAAAGCTTGCGGCGAGGGGCGAGGACGGAAAGGTCGATAGCGCTCGCCATCGCCGCATAGCCCGCTCGGTTGGGATGGAGCTTGTCGCCGGTCGCGCCGCCTGTCGTGCTGTTCGGCTGCATCTCGACTCTAATTTCACCGCTGGCGGAGTCGATGGTGGCCGCGTCGAAATCGATCACCGCGTCGAAGATACCCGCTGAGCGGATGAAATCATTGGTTGCCTTGCGCTTGGTGTCGACTTCCTCGGTGCCGTGCGTCTTGATGGTCGAGTTGAGTCCGGAAGTGAGCGTTGCGCCGATCACTTTGATGTTTCGCGCATGCAGTCGTTGGACGCCTTCGCGGTACGCGCCGGTTACCGCATCCACACCCGTTCCCGCCGCCCCGTAGTCATTGATACCTTCAAGCCAGATCACCGTGGTCACCCCCGACAGGTCGAGCACGTCGCGCTGCAGTCGGTCAAGTGCACCGGGGCCGCCCGGTATCGGCTGCTGGTTATAGTTCGCCGGACCGACCACACGATTGCCGCCGATGCCGGCGTTGACGACGACCACTTGCTCTCCGTATTTCGCGCGCAGACGCTGCGCCAACACGTCCGGCCAGCGATCGTCACCATTCATGGTCGATGCGGTTCCGTCGGTGATGGAGTCGCCGAAACACACCACGACCTCGGTCGCGGCCGGGGCCATGACATCGACGGCGTCGAGGAAGAACCAGGACGCGGTCGTGTAGGGGAACGCGGTATCACTCTCCTCCGCGCTGCGCACGCCACTGTGCGGGGCGGAGACGTAGGATGTCTGCAGCGCCTTGGCGTGCCAGGTCATAGGTCCGCTCGGCCCCTCGACGTGAAAACTGACAGCTAGCTTGCGTCCTTCGAGCAGGGAGATCGCAGACGGGGACGCGAAGCCCAAGTCCAAGGGATCGCTCCATAGGAGCGCACCGGCGGGGATGCTGACACCCGGCTTACCGGCAAAGGCAACCGCTCGGTGCGTCCCTTTTACGACGTTTCCGGCATAGCTTTGCAGGCCGACGTAAACGCTGTCCAGCACAAGCGGCGAGTTGCCGAAGACGTTCGAGAATCGAAGTCGCATGCGCGCGCCCCAGATTGCGGGACGCACGACCATCCGAAAGGTCTGATCGTTGGCGCCGCTCGCGGGCTCGGGGAAGATAAATTTCTGCTCGGGCTGCGCCGAAGGATTGCCGATCGGATAAGGGCCGTGCGCGGACGCGGCCCAAGCCGTGATCCACTTTTGTTTTGGCGGAGCTTTTTCGGTTTGGGCTGCAACGCCCTGAGCGCTGACGAACATCCAGCAAGCGACGAACAGCGTGGCGGCAATCCTCAGCAGCCTGCGGGCGTGCATAGGGCGATTCTCCTCACAGTTGAGCAATCGGAATTCTCGTAACTTTGATTCAGACTCCTCGAAATGCATCGAGGAGCCACTTGTGTCATGCGATGGGCTAGCGTTGGTGTCGCAGGTCGCGCCTGCTGGCGGCCTCATGCTTGGCGATCGTCTGCCGCGCTTGCTCGACGATCGGCAGATCGACCATGCGACCGCGAAACGTGTGAGCGGCGTGTCCTGCCGCGACTTGCCGGCCGAATTCCTCGATCAGTCCCTGCGCGTAGCTGACCTCGTCCGAGGTCGGGCGGAACTCCTCGTTGGCGACGACGACTTGTTTCGGGTGAATGCAGAAGGCGCCGGAAAACCCAAGGCGGCGCGCTCGCTTGATACGAGCCCGAAACAACGCTTCGTCAGCGAATTCGGCGATCGAGCCCACGAACCCGATCGGTTCGATGCCTGCGCGGCGGCAGGCGGCCACACCCATCACATTGTGCACGTACAGGCTGTCCTCATCGGGAACCATTTGCAAGGATACCGACAAGTCTTCCGAACCGACGATCATTCCGTAGAGTCTCGGATGTGCGGCGGCAATGGCCGGCATATTGTGCAGACCTTCGGCGTCTTCGACCATGGCGATGATGCGGGTATGCCCGGCGGGCAGTCCGCGCTCCTTTTCGCAGTCCGCCAGGATCTCCGCGACCGCCTTCACGTGCGACGCGTCGGGAACTTTGGGCAGCGCGACGGCTAGCACGGAGGGCCGAACCGAGGCCTCTAGATCTCTCACCAAACGACGCCAGGGGCGATTTACGCGAACCGTCACGTTATGGCCCGCCGCGGCAAAGCGATCGGCGATGCTCGGTAGCCGCTGCGCAGCGAGATCTTTCAGATCCGGCGCGACGCTGTCTTCAAGGTCGATCTGCAGCGCGTCGGCCGGCTGTTTGAGCGCGCTCTCGATGAAGCGATCGCTGGTTGCGGGCACAAATAGAATCGAGCGCCACGGGGTGTGAGGGTGCGTCATGAGAGATGAGCGAGTTCTGCCAGGATTTCTTGCGTGTGTTGGCCAAGCTTGGGCGCGGGCCTTCGAAATCCGCCTGGCGTTTGGGAGAGGCGAGGTACCACGTTGTGCATGGGGATGGCGCCCATCGATTCATCCGGAAGCTCCACCACAGCTTCTCGTCCGAGCGCGTACGGGTCGGTGAGGAGGTCGAGTGCGGCGCACACCGGGCCTACCGTTACGTGGGCCGCTTCGAATAGCGCGAGGTTTTCGGCTTGCGTGCGCGCGCCGATGAATTCCGAGATGATCTCGTCGAGTTCGGCGCGGTGCTGCACCCGCGCGTCGTTGTCGACGAAGCGTGGGTCGGTTTTCAGTTCTGGGCGTCCGATAGCTTCCAAAATGCGCATCGCCATCGCCTGCATGGAGCCGGACATGGCAACGAATTTGCCGTCGCTGCATTGGTACACGTTGCGCGGTGCTACGTGCGTCGACTGATTGCCGGCTCGCGGCGTCGGCACACCGGTGAGCTTGCTCTTGGCGGCTTCCGAGGAGATGACCGAAAAGATGGGCTCGAACAAAGACAGATCGATCACTTGCCCGCGTCCGGTCGCCTCGGCCACCCGCAACGCCGTCAGGACCCCTGCGGCACCGTAGATACCCGCGATCATGTCGGCGAGGGCGAGCGGCGGAAGTACCGGCGGTCGATCGGGAAATCCGTTGAGGGCGGCGAAGCCCGACATGGCCTCCACCAGGGTACCGAAACCGGGCTTGTGGCTAAACGGGCCAGTCTGTCCCCAGCCGGAGACGCGCGCGATGACGAGCCGCGGATTCAGTTCGTGCAAAGTGCTGGGCGCAAGCCCCATCTTCTCCAGTCCGCCCGGCACGAAATTCTCGACCAGCACCTGCGAGTGGCGCGCCAGCTTTCGCAACGTCGTCAGGTCATCACCGCGCTTTAAGTCCAAGACCATGGAGCGCTTGTTTCGCCCATAGATCTTCCAGTAGATCGCCTCACCCTCTTCACGCCAATGACGCAGGTCGTCACCCCCGTCGGCGCGTTCGATCTTGATGACGTCGGCGCCAAAATCGGCAAGGAACACGGTGAGCATGTTGCCCGCAACCAGGCGAGATAGGTCCAGCACGCGGACGTCGTGCAGCGGACCGGCTTGATCGGGTGTGTAGGCTTTCATTCGCTGAACTTCGTTGGATTGGATGTCGTTGCATCGGCCAGCGGCCGCCAGCGCCTCAGAAGCAATGCGTTGCTGACCACGGAGACCGAACTCAGGGCCATCGCTGCTCCCGCGATAACGGGATTCAACCAACCTAGGGCGGCGAGCGGCAGGCCGAGCACATTGTAGATGAAGGCAAAGAATAGATTTTGGCGGATCTTGGCGAGGGTGGCTTTCGATAGACGAATGGCGTCGACCACGCCCATAAGGTCGTTGCGCATGAGGGTGATGTCAGCGGAGTCGATGGCGACGTGCGAACCCGCGCCGATGGCAAAACTCACATCCGCGGCAGCGAGCGCCGGCGCGTCGTTGATTCCATCGCCCACCATGCCGGTCGTCTTGCCCGCTTGCTTAAGCGCACGGACGGCCGCGACCTTCTGCTGCGGCAAGACCTGCGCCTCGTATCGCGTGATACCGAGGGCTCTGCCCGTCTCGGCTGCCACTTCCGCGCTATCGCCGGTCAGCATGATGGGCTCGACGCCCATTCGCTTGAGCGCCGAGATCGCGGGCTTGGCCGAGGGTCGCAGCTGATCTGCGATCGACAGCGTGCCCAGTAGCGTACCGTCGACCGCGATACCGACCACCGAGCTAGCGCGGCCCAAAGGGCCATCGACCGCGGGCAGCGCCACCCCGCGGCGCTCGAGAAAGGCCAGCGAACCCGCCAAGGCGGCACGCCGGGGCTTGCCTGCGAGCGAGACATCGCCGCGAATGCCTTCGCCGGTCTCGGCGACGAAATCGGTAACCCGACCGAGTTCGAGGCCGTGCTCCCGCGCGGCGCGCAAGATCGCCTGCGCTAACGGGTGTTCGGAGCCTTGCTCCAGGGTCGCGGCCGCGGTCAGCAGCGCATCCGAGGTGACGCCGGCTACCGGCGTAATCTGCACGACGGCAGGCTTGCCCTCGGTTAGGGTGCCGGTCTTGTCCAGCGCCAGCACGCTCATCTTCTCCGCTAGCTCCAATGCGGCGGCGTTGCGAATCAGTATCCCGACCTGTGCCCCGCGCCCCGTGCCGACCATCACTGCCGTCGGAGTGGCGAGTCCGAGCGCGCAAGGACAGGCGATCACCAAGACGGCCACTGCGTTGACCAGTGCCTGTGTGAAGTCACCGCTCAACCCCCACCACCCGGCGAAGGTAATGCCGGCCAGGGCGACGACCGTCGGCACGAAGATGCCGGAAACCACGTCCGCAAGGCGCTGGATCGGCGCCTTGGAACCTTGCGCCTCGGCCACCAGGCGGATGATGCTGGCGAGCACGGTGCCTGCCCCCACCCGGGTCGCCACGCACTTTATGAGTCCTCGCCCGTTGCCGGTAGCGGCGTAGACGACTGCGCCCGGCGCTTTTGCGATGGGCATGCTCTCCCCGGTCAACATGGCCTCGACGACGTGCGAGTTGCCTTCGACCACCGTTCCATCGACCGGAACGGTCTCGCCGGGCTTCACCCAGAACATGTCGCCGACCTTCACCTCCTCGATCGACACGTCGAGCGTCTGGTCGGCGCGCTCGACGTGGGCCACCGGCGGTGTCAGCTTGAGAAGCGATTCGATCGCCGCCGAAGCGCGTGCCTTGGCGCGGGCCTCGAGCAGTTTTCCCATGAGCACAAGAGTGATGATCATGACGCTCGCCTCGAAGTAGACATGCAGAGGCGCGAGTCCGAGCAAGGTCACTACCGCGCTGAAGACATACGCGATACTGGTGCCGAGCGCGACCAGCACGTCCATGTTGGCGCCGCCGCCGCGCAGTGCGTGGAAGGCGCCGACATAAAAGCGCTTGCCGACCCAGAATTGAACCGGCGTGGCGAGCAGCCACTGCAGCCAACGCGGCAGCCAGTCGGCGTGCGATCCGCTTGCCAGCATGACCGCCATTTGAGCGAGAAACGGCAGCGTCAGCGCCGCGGCAAGCCAAAAACGCCAAAGCTCCTTGCGGTAGGCCGCTTGACGTCGCGCCTTTTCCAAGGCCTCGGTCGCCATGACCCGCTCTCGCGCCTCATAGCCCGTCTCGCGCACCGCCGAGACGAGCGCGTCGACCGAGGCGAGTCCGGGCGTGTAGTGCACTCGTGCCGTTTCGCTCGCCAGGTTTACGCTCGCTTGCACACCCGGCAAGCGGTTTAGCGCCTTCTCGATACGTGCCGAGCAGGCGGCGCAGGTCATGCCATCGATAGCGAGTTCCACCGATTGCGGTGGAACGTCGTATCCGGCCTTGCGTATCGCTTCGATCAGCGTGGCTGGAGCAAGCTCCGCATTGGCTACCTCCACGGTCGCCCGCTCGCTGGCAAAGTTGACCGTCGCCGCCACTCCAGGGACCTTGTTGAGCTTGCGCTCGATGCGCTCGGCACAGGCGGCGCAAGTCATGCCTTCGATGGGCAGCTCGATCCTCTGTTTGAAGGCCGGCGTGGACATAACCGATACGTCTGGGCGATCAGCCAGTTGTCAAGACAATGAAAGTGTAAACCCTTTACACTTTCGCGCTGCTCGCCTAACCGGAGACCGCGTTGAAAGGGTGGAATGTTTTCGTATTGATCGCGCTTTGTTTGGCCACTACGTTCGCGGACTCGGAGCCGTTTTCGTTCGGCGTTATCGGCGACGTGCCCTACGCAAGGACGGAGGTGACCCAGCTTTGGGAAATGATCGAAGAGATGAATCGCGAGCCGCTTGCCTTCACCGTTCACGTCGGCGATATCAAGGACGGCCATACGCCCTGTACCGACGATGACCTATGGGCACGCAAGCACGACTTCGAGGCCTCGCGGCATCCCTTTATTTACGTGCCGGGGGACAACGAATGGACCGACTGCGGGCGCGCCGAAGCGGGCGGACACGACCCGGCGATTCGGCTCAACCGCCTGCGGGAGATTTTCTTCGTCGATGGCTTCGCGCTCGGCCGCGCCAAGTTGCAACTTGCTCGCCAGAGCGAAGACACTCACTTTGTCGGGTACCGGGAGAACGCGCGCTGGCAGTGGGATGGCGTTGTGTTCATCACGCTGAACCTGCCCGGCAGCAACAACGGGTGGGTGCCGAAGGCGAAGAATAGGGAGTTCTTCGATCGCCTTTCCGCCAACTCGCGATGGCTCGAGCAGGGATTCGAACTCGCACGCCAACAAAGTGCCCCGGCATTGGTGCTCTTCATGCAAGGCGATCCGGGCTTCGAGGAGCGTTTGGATAGGCACAATAGCGGTCGTAGGCGCGACGGCTACTTCGAGTTCAAAGAGCAATTGATCACCGAGGCGGCAAGATTCGGGCGTCCCATACTGGTCGTGCACGGCGACTCGCACCGATACCGTTTCGACCGCCCGGTCACGGATTTCGCCCGCGGGCGCGCGATCGAAAACGTGCATCGGCTGGAGACGTTCGGTTCACCGCTCAACGGCTGGGTCAAGGTGAGTGTCGACGTGCGAGCGGATCAGCCGTTTGGGGTCGAGCCGCGCAGCTACCCACCGGCGCCGCGCAACGAACGCCAGCGACCCCGCTAAGACTCGGCGCGGCGCAACTGCGGAAATAGGATCACGTCGCGGATGCTCGGGCTGTCGGTGAGCAACATGACCAGCCGATCGATCCCGATACCCTCGCCGGCGGTAGGCGGCAAGCCGTGCTCGAGCGCCGTGACGTAGTCCGCGTCATAGTGCATCGCCTCGACATCGCCGGCTGCCTTGCGCTTGGCTTGCGCGGTGAAGCGCTCGGCCTGGTCTTCCGGATCGTTCAGCTC
>CAZILI010000025.1:0-16335 GCA_964539965.1 uncultured Burkholderiales bacterium
AGGCGACACCTCGACCCTGGAGGGGGCGTAATGGGCTCCCCGCAGCTGGGCGACGTGGAGCCTGCCCATGCGCTCGAACTGCTGCGTGAAATGCTCTTGGTGCGACGATTCGAAGAGAAGTGCGCAGAAGTGTACAGCGCCGGCAAGATCCGCGGCTTCTTACACCTGTACATCGGCGAAGAGGCCGTGGCAACCGGCGCGATGCGGGCGTTGCGGCCAGAGGATGCGGTCGTCGCGACCTATCGCGATCACGGCCATGCCATCGCCCGCGGCGTTCCGCTCGGCGCGATCATGGCCGAGATGTACGGCAAAGCGAACGGCTGTAGCCGCGGACGCGGCGGTTCGATGCATTTGTTCGACGCGAGCCGCCGCTTCTACGGCGGTTACGCCATCGTTGCCGGCGGCTTGCCGATCGCGGTCGGACTCGCCTTGGCTGCCAAAATGCAGGCGGAAAGCGCGCTGGCGGCATGCTTCTTCGGCGAAGGCGCGGTAGCCGAAGGCGAATTCCACGAATCGATGAACCTCGCCGAGCTGTGGAAGCTACCTGTGCTATTCCTGTGCGAGAACAACCTGTACGCCATGGGCACGGCGTTGGAGCGCTCGGAGTCGGAGACCGACATCCATCTCAAAGCGCAGTCCTACCGCATCGCCTCGGAGGCGATCGACGGCATGGATGTGCTGGCCGTCGAGGCGGCAACGCGACGCGCTGCGGCGTACGTACGCGAGCGCTCCGAGCCGTATTTTCTCGAGTTTCGCACCTATCGCTTCCGCGCGCATTCGATGGCCGATCCCGAACTGTATCGCGCGAAGGAGGAAGTCGAGCATTGGAAAGAACGCTGTCCCATCAAGCTACTCGAATCGAGGCTGCGATCTATCGAGGCGCTAACGGATGACCAGATGGCGCGACTGGAAGCGGAGGTCGGTCAAGCCGTGGGGGCCGCCGTGCAGGCGGCCGAAGCCGGCGACTACGAGCCCGAGGCGAATCTGCTGAGCGATGTCTACACAACTTGAGGGGGTCATGCGGCCATGGCGCGGCTAAGCTATCGCGAGGCGATTCGTGCCGCCCTGCGCGAGGCGATGCGGGCCGATTCGCGCGTATTTCTCATGGGCGAAGACGTGGGCAAGTACGGCGGCGCCTTCGCCGTCAGTCTCGGCTTGTTGGACGAATTCGGCCCCACACGGGTGCGCGACACGCCGCTATCCGAGTCCACTTTCGTGGGCGCCGGTATTGGAGCGGCCCTCGGCGGCATGCGCCCCATCGTCGAAATCATGACGGTGAATTTCAGCTTGCTCGCGCTGGATCAGATCGTCAACAACGCGGCTACGTTGCGCCACATGTCGGGCGGTCAATTGAGCGTGCCCTTGGTTATCCGGATGGCGACCGGCGGCGGGCGGCAACTTGCCGCGCAGCACTCTCACAGCCTAGAGGGCTGGTATGCGCACGTCCCGGGCATCAAAGTCTTGACGCCGGCAACCGCGGTCGACGCGAAAGGGATGTTGCTCGCCGCGCTCAAGGAGCCGGACCCGGTTTGCATCTTCGAGCACGCCACGCTCTATCCGGTGGTCGAGGAAGTATCGGAGACTGACGCTGCGGTCGATATCGAGCACGCCATAGTGCGCCGAGAAGGCCGTGACGTGACCTTGATCGCGTACGGCGGCACCGTTGGGAAGGCGCTCAAGGCCGTCGAGTTGCTGGGTCAGGACAAGATCAGCGCCGAAGTCCTCGACCTGCGCGTACTACGTCCCCTGGACAGCGGGGCGATCGTGGACAGCGTCGCCAAGACGCATCGGGCAGTCGTGGTGGACGAAGGCTGGCGCACCGCCGGATTCTCCGCCGAGGTGAGCGCCCAAATCATGGAGCGCGCTTTCGACGAACTGGACGCTCCCGTACAACGAGTGTGCAGCGCGGAAGTGCCCATCCCCTACGCGCAGCACTTGGAGCGGGCGGCTTTGCCGCAGCCCGAGACGATTGCGGCCGTCGTACGCGGCTTGCTGTAGGAGTTTCCAACATGGCGCAGTTCGTCATGCCCAAGCTCGGCGCCGACATGGACGCAGGCCGGTTGGTGCAGTGGTGCAAGAAGCCGGGAGAGTCCATTGCGCGGGGCGAGATTATCGCCGTCATCGAGACCGACAAGACGAACATCGACGTCGAATCGTTTGTCGAGGGAACGGTAGATCGGCTGTTGATCGAACCTGGCGACGAGTGGTTACCCGTCGGTACGCCGCTCGCGCTAATTCGCACGCACGGCGAAGCGCCCGAGATGGCAGCGCCGTCGACGGTATCGACTGCCGTGCCGCAAGGCCCGACTTTCACGATTCGCCCACCCGCGCCTGTGGCCCCGGCCGAAACCGAGCGCCTGCGCATCTCGCCGTCGGCGAGAAAGCTCGCCGAGGAGTTGCATGTCGACGCGGCCCGCGTGACGGGCACAGGCCCCGGCGGACGCATTACCCGGGAAGATATCGAGCAGGCCATCCGGGCAGCGCCCGCCCCGCCGCCCCCTTCGGCGGGCCAGCCGGCGGACAAGGCGGCGCGCATGCGCCAAGCGATCGCGGCCGCCATGGCCCGCTCCAAACGAGAAGCGCCGCACTACTACTTGACCCACACCATCGACATGGGGCCCGCGCTGGAATGGCTCAATCAGGAGAATCTTGAGCGACCCGTGACCGAGCGCCTGTTGTACGGCGTGCTTTTTATCAAAGCTGTCGCTCTCGCGCTGCGCGAATCGCCCGAGCTGAACGCCGTCTGGCACGGAAACGAAATCGCGCGCGCGCCCGCCATACACGTCGGCGTTGCGATCTCTCTGCGACAAGGCGGGCTAGTGGCTCCGGCTTTGCACGATACCGACAAGCAGAGCCTATCGGAGCTTATGCGCAACTTTCAGGACTTGGTCACGCGCGCGCGCTCAGGCTCGCTGCGCAGCTCCGAGTACACCGATCCGACCATCACGATAACCAGCCTCGGTGAGCGCGGCGTCGAAACGGTCATTGGCGTGATCTTTCCGCCGCAAGTGGCATTGGTGGGCTTCGGCAAACTCGTCGAGCGGCCCTGGGTCGTCGCCGGGCAAATACTCGTACGACCCACCGTGGTCGCCTCACTGTCGGCCGACCACCGGGCGAGCGACGGACATGCCGGGGCGCGCTTTTTGGCGACTATCGAGCGCCTCTTGCGAACCCCGGACCAGCTATGAATGACATCGAGATCCGCGCAGAGGTGTTAACCGCACTTTCCGACATCGCGCCTGAAATCGACACCACGAAGATTCGACCCGATCTCCCCCTGCGCGATCAGTTCGATATCGACTCTATGGACTTCTTGAGCTTTCTAGTCGGCCTCAGCAAACGCTTTCGCGTCGATGTTCCCGAAGCCGACTACGGCAAGCTCGCCACCTTGGACGCATGCGTGGCCTATGTCGCAGCCCGCCTAGGACAGCGCTAGCCCGCAGTCGTGACGAGATCACCGGACTGGGCGCGCTGCACTCCGCTCGCCGACATGGCTTGCCACGCGTTGCGCAGAGAGTCCTCGGCATCGATCGCTCGGCATGCATCTTCGAGCACGATAGCCTCGAAGCCGAATCGCCGCGCATCGAGCGCCGACCATGCGACGCAGAAATCGGTCGCGAGCCCGCACAGAAACAAGCGGCCGAGCCCTCGCTCGCGCAGGTAGCCCGCCAGCCCGGTACTGGTTCGGCGGTCGGCTTCCAAAAAAGCGGAATAGCTGTCGACCTGCTGATGATAGCCCTTGCGGATGATGAGTTGGGCGTGACTTGTACGGAGCGATGGATGGAACTCGGCGTCCGAGGTGTCTTGCACGCAGTGATCCGGCCATAGCACCTGCTCGCCATACGGCAGCGTCACCCGATCGAAGGGTCGTTTGCCCGGATGGCTCGAGGCGAACGAAATATGGCCGGGCGGATGCCAATCCTGCGTGAGGACGACGTTGGCGAAATATCGCGCCAGCCGATTGACGATCGGAACGACCTCCTCGCCGCGCGGCACGGGCAGATTGCCTCCGGTCGCAAAGCCGTTTTGCACGTCCACAACCAGCAATACATCCGTCGAGCTCAGTTTGAAAGACATGCCTGCGCATCCTCACGGTTTGCGAAACAGGCCGGTTCGCGCCCGCTTTCGCGAAAAACACCAAGTAGGATCAATGCCATAAGGTGAGATGAAAGAAGATACGGCCGCCTGTCGATTTCACGCGCCAGCGTTCGACTAGTCGATGCCGGACAACGCGCGCAGCGTCGAGTAATAGGTTAGTCGGCCGATCGGCACGCGTCCCGCACCGAGAAATACTGCAGCGGTTACACTTAACGGAGACCATCATGCCACACCCAATTGCATACCTCAATTTCAACGGCAACTGCGCGGAGGCGGTGCGCTTTTATGAGCGCGCGCTCGGCGGCAAGATCGAAATCATGATGAGCGGCGCGGATTCTCCCATGGCGACGCAAATGCCAAAGGAAGGCTTGCACCGAATCATGCATGCGCGCTTGGTGCTGCCGGACGGAGGCGTTCTGTTTGCCGGCGACGGCCCGACCAACGTCCCGTACGAAGGCATCAAGGGCGTCGCCCTTACGCTCAACTACGACAGAGTCGAGCAAGCGCGCAAGGCGTTCGACGCGCTTGCCTTAGGCGGGACGATAACCATGCCTATGCAGCCCGCATTCTGGGCGAAGACTTGGGGCATGCTGATCGACAAGTTCGGCACGCCCTGGATCGTAAACGGCGAGCTATTGCCAATCTGACCGACCCGCCGGCGGGCGAGAATTCACCGACCAGGGGAACGCATTCATGTCCAAGCTTCGCATCCACAACTTCGCCATCTCGGTCGATGGCTACCGCGCGGGTCCGGGCCAGAGCCTCGAGCATCCTCTCGGGGTGGGCGGCATTGCCCTACATGAATCGGCCTTCGCCACACGCACCTTCCAGCGCATGTTCGGCAACGACGCCGGCGCCACCGGAATCGACGACGATTTTATCTCGCGCGGTCTCCCCAACATCGGCGCCTGGATCCTCGGACGCAACATGTTCGGTCCGATTCGCGGCGCATGGCCCGACGAGGACTGGCGTGGCTGGTGGGGTGAAGATCCACCCTATCACACCCCGGTGTTCGTGCTGACACACTATCCCCGACCCCCTGCTTCCATGCAGGGTGGCACGACGTTTCATTTCGTCACCGAGGGCATCCACGCCGCGCTCGCTCAGGCGCGCGCGGCGGCCGATGGCCGGGACGTCCGCCTCGGGGGAGGAGTCGCCACGATCAAAGAGTATCTGCAAGCCGGCTTGGTGGACGAAATGCACGTGGCCATCGCTCCGGTCGTCCTCGGCTCGGGCGAGCACCTGTTCGCCGGCCTCGACTTGCTCAAGCTGGGCTATCGGCGCAGCGAGCACGTCGCGACTGCAGGCGCCACGCATGTCCTGCTGACACGAAACACCGAGAGCGCTTCGCGGTGAGCGAATCGGGCGATTGCCCAGTCGCGCCTCTCGGTAACGGGCAGAGCGCTGCCAAGGCCACGCGCCGAGAATGGATCGGCCTCGCGGTCATCGCCCTGCCGTGCCTCGTCTACGCGATGGACTTGACGGTGCTCAACCTTGCGATCCCGGCGATTGCCAAGGAACTTCGCCCGTCTAGCTCCCAGTTGTTATGGATCATCGACGTATACGGATTCCTCGTCGCAGGATTTCTTATCACCATGGGAACGCTGGGCGATCGCATCGGCCGCCGCAAGCTGTTGCTGATGGGCGGCGCCGCCTTCGGTGTGGCGTCGGTCATAGCGGCGTTCTCGCGCGACGCGCAGACCCTGATAGGCATGCGTGCGCTGTTGGGAATAGCCGGCGCGACTCTGGCGCCGTCCACCATGTCACTCATCCGCAACATGTTCCATGATGCGCACGAGCGGCAGTTCGCCATCGGCGTATGGATCGCGAGTTTTTCCATCGGCGGTGTGATCGGACCGTTGGTGGGCGGTGTGATGCTGCAATTCTTCTGGTGGGGCTCCGTCTTCTTGGTCGCCGTGCCGGTCATGTTCTTGCTCCTCGTATTGGGACCACGGCTGCTGCCCGAATATCGCGATCCCAACGCGGGCAGCATCGATCTCTTGAGTGTCGCGTTGTCGCTAGGCGCGGTGCTCGGCGTGGTCTATGGCCTAAAGCAGATTGCCTCGCATGGGATCGAGTGGCGCGCAACTGTCGCGATCGTGGCGGGCACCGTGCTCGGCGTGGCCTTCACCCTTCGCCAAGGACGTCTTGCCTATCCCCTCCTCGACTTGTCGCTGTTCAGGCAACCGGCATTCAGTGCTGCGATCGCCGCCTATGCGCTGTCCTGCCTCGCGATGTTCGGCTTGTACATTTTCGTAACCCAGTACCTGCAATTGGTGCTCGACCTGTCGCCGCTTGAAGCCGGTTTGGCAACGCTGCCTTGGGCGCTCACCTTCGCGCTCGGCTCGCTGTTGACGCCGCGGCTGACCAGGCGGGGGTCGAAGACCACCGTCCTTGCCTCCGGACTGGCGGCGGCAGCGCTCGGATTCGCGATGCTTGCTTGGCTAAATGTAGAGGGAAGCCTGCTCACGTTGATCGCGGGCACGGTGGTGATGAGCCTCGGCCTCGCACCGGTATTTACCATCGGCAACGAAATGATCATTACCGCGGCACCGCCGGAGCGCGCTGGCGCGGCCTCCGCCATCTCGGAGACGAGCGCGGAATTGAGCGGAGCCCTAGGCATCGCACTTTTCGGCAGTGTCGGGATGGCGATATATCGGCATGCGCTGGTCGGTACCCTACCCGCCGCAACCCCCAGCGACACGGCCTCGGCGGCTCTCGCAACCCTAGGGGGTGCCGTAGCCGCTGCCATGGCGAGCACCGACCCACTGGCCGACCTGCTGCTCTCCGCCGCGCGCAGCGCGTTCGTCGAGGCGCTGCGCGCGGCGGCGCTCCTCGGGTCCGCGACTATCGCGCTCGCCGCCCTATGGTCGGTGCGGGTGTTGCGGCAGATTCGCTGATCCTCCGCTGACGAAACGAACGACCCGCTCTATCACAGCTTGGTCGCCCAACAGGCGGTGATGGCCCAGCCCGTCGGTAGCGAACAGCTGAGCATTCGGCGCCCCGCGTGCCAAGGCTGCGCTATGCTCGAAGGGAATTTCGGGGTCTGACCGATCGTGGATCAACAGCGCGGGGCGGTGCGTGTCGCGTAGCATGTCGGTCACCGACAGCCTGCTCCAGTCGATGACGCAGTGGTAGCGTTCATCGAGTAGCTGCTGCATGCGTCGTACTACTGTCGGTGTCAGGCCTGCGTATCGGCCGAACGTCTCGCACGTCCAGCCGAAGTGATCAAATGCGCTCACGAGCACGCTGCACTCGGCGAAGACCCCCCAATGCCGACTGGCGAGCATAGCGATCGCCGCACCGAACGAGTGCCCGATCATCGCCTGCAATGAACCCACGGCGATCTGCACCACATGCAGTGCGCTTGCGAACTCGACGAGATCGGTGGTTCTACCGCTGGACTTGCCGTGCGCCGGCGCGTCAAAGGAAATCACCCGGAAACCCGCCTCGGCAAGCGGTGCGATCATGCGGCCCAGGTGGGTCGCCCGTGCACCCCAGCCGTGCACCATGAGTATGCTGGGCCCGGCGGGTCTGCCCCATTCGTAAAGCGCCAATCGCCGACGACCGAACTTGAGGGTCGACGTCCGGGCACTGCGCCGCAGTTCCCTTTGCCAGGCCGGCTCAGACGCGCGCGGCGGCCTTGCCAAGATTCCATAGGCAAGCCGCGCCGTCCAATCGGGCGACACGTCGGACAGCGCTCGCAGCCCTACGCGCAGCAATTTGGCACGGCGGGTCGACTGGAAGCGGCCGGCCGCTCGCATCGGCGGGGCGGGACCCTTGTCGGCTGTCGTCGGCAACGTGAAGGCCCCCGAACCGGCATCAGCTTGCAATACTTCGACTTCGTAATCGGCAACCGCCTCGGCGGCAAAGGACGAAACGCCGTTAGAGCGGTCGAACGAACGGGTAGGCGGCATATCGCTTCCTTGAATAACCAGCCTCACAGCCTAATCGATCAACGTATCGGTCCTATCTCGATTTCGGGTGTTTTTTGTTTCCTTTTTTTCCCGGCGCATCGGCGTCGGTTCAGGCCTTTTGCGACTATGCTCTGCGCCTGCCGTCCCTGGCCACTTCTGCCACGACGCGCCGTACATCGCTCGGCAGGAACGGCTTCTCTATCACCGGGCGACCGCACTCCTCGGCAAACTCTCGAAAACTCGCGGTAAGGGTATCACCTGTAACGAAGACGACACGTCGGCTTCGCTCCGGCCACAATCGCTCGATTTCTCGATAGAGGGTGCGACCATCCGAATCCGGCATCCGGATGTCGGTCACGATGACGTCATAGCTCGCCTCGCGCAGGCGTGACAACGCCTCTCGTCCCGACTCGGCGGTATCCACTCGGTGGCCCTCGCTGCCGAGTATCTCCGCAAGGATCTGACGAACGTCTCGTTCATCATCGACTACCAGCACGTGGAGCGCACCGCTCGGTTCATCACGGTTGTGCCGCCTATCGACATCGCCCGCGCTAGCGGTCTTCGCCGGCAACGTTATGGTGAAGACGGTGCCTCCCGGTTGGGGGCAATCGACTGTCAGTGTACCGCCGTGGCCTTCGACAATGCCAAGGCTCACCGACAAGCCAACCCCGATACCCGATCCGGTCGGTTTAGTCGTGAAATACGGCTCGAAGACGCGTGCGCGCATCTCCGCGGCAATCCCGGGGCCATTGTCCGCCACCGCAACCCGCACCGCGTCCGCCTCCGCGTCAAAGCGGCCGGTCAACACTATCTTGCGCGGCGCGCCTTGATCCTGTAGCGCCTGCTGCGCGTTGATAATGAGATTCATGAACACTTGATGAAGTTGATCTGCGTCCGCCAGCACGGTGGGCATATCCTCTGCAAGGTCGAGTTCCACCTCCACCCCGCTCGTGCGCAGCGCATAGCTGGTAATATCGAGCGCCGCCTGAATCACGCCCTTCATCGCCACCGCCGCTCGCTCGGGCGGCTGTTGCCTCGCCATCGCCAAGAAGGTACGCACGATCCGCGCGCAGCGCTCTGCGGCGGTACGAATCTTGATCACCGCCGCACGCGCCGCCGCGTCCGCCCGTTCTTCGAGCATCACCGCGCGCGCGACGACCACCGATAGCGGATTGTTGAGCTCGTGCGCAACACCGGCGAGCAAAGAGCCCAGCGCCGCCAGCTTCTCGCGCTGATAGAACTTCTCACGCTGTCGCGACAACTCTTCGGCCGCGCGTTTCTTCTCGGTGACGTCGCGCGCAATGGTGAGCATGTGCGGTTTCCCTTGGTACTGCATGGGCACCCCATGCACCTCCAGCTCCACGACCGAACCGTCCTTGCGCACACCGGTAAGCTCGGCTTGCGCAGTCTTTCCAGCCGCGAGCGCCTCTCGAAACGACGCGGGGAACGCCGCATCTCTTAGCGCGGCGGACGCTTCTTCGGGATCATAGCCGTAGATCCGACGCAGCGCCGGGTTCACCTCCACGACCTCGCCTTCTGCGTCGCGCAGCATCAGTCCGTCGATCGATGCGTTGAACATGGCGCGATACTGCTCTTCGCTCGCCCGCAATGCCGCCTCCGCGGCACGTCGATCGGTGACCTCCCGTGTCAAAGCGAGGATACGATCGTGTCCGCCGATCGTCACCCGCTTCAGAAACACCTCATCCCAATGAAGACTGTCGTCTTTGCTCTTGCGATGCCACTCGAAATGCAGTTGCTCCCCGGCGGCGGCGCGCGCGATCAGCCGCATGACGTCCTGCTGCGTATAGGCGCGGGTGCCGGCGCTCACGGTTGCGACGTCGAGGCTGCGCATCTCCTCTCTGGTATAACCGTAGGCGGCGCAAGCTTTCTGGTTGACGTCGATCAGAGCGCCGGTCTTGATGTCGTACACAAAAATGGCATCTTCGGCAGCGTCGAAGATGGCACGATAGCTTTCCTCCGAAGCGCGCAGTTTCTGCTCCGCTCGGATGCGCTCGGCAATGTCGCTTTGCAGCCTCCTTTGCGTGTCGCCCACCTGCTGGGCCATGGCATCGAATGCTCGACTCAACCGGGCCAGCTCGTCGGTTCCCTGCAAATCGCTTCGCACGGTCAGATTCCCCGAGGCGAACTGCTCTGCGGCCTCAACCAAGCGCTCGGTGCGCCGAGTCAGCAAGAAATGAAAGGCGATCCACAAAGCGACTGCGAGCGCGGTGACCCACAGCGCCCAATACAAGGATTGGTTGGCGATGTCGCGCAACGCCTTCGCCTTAGAACTACGCAGATCGTATTCGAGAAACAGCCTACCGACGCGCGCGCTGCGAAGCTCATGCGGACTCGTGCTGCCAAGCTGAACGCCAGCATATGCCAGAAGCGAGTCTCCGCTCGGCGAGATGGTGACTCGTGCCCGACGCTCGCGCGCGGCGAGTTCGGCTTCGCCATAGTTGAAACCTTCCAGCACCTCCGTTACCGGGCGCCCGAGCCAGGCGCGCCGCGTCGCGGCGATGACCGCGTCCGACTCATTGGTCAATGCCGCTACGGTGTAGTCGTGATTGAAGGTTAGGATCGCGACCTCGCGCCGCGCCCCCTCGAGGTCGCCCTTGAAGAGCAAGTACTCAAGACTGCTTTGCAGACGCGACAGATCTTGGAATAGGCGCTCGCGGTCAACCTGCTCCACTGCGCGCTCGGCGCGAGGCGCGTGATAGGCGACGTTCAAGATGCTCAGCACGATCGCGAAACCGAGCAAGCTCAACGGAACGATGAGTTTGAGCGAACCCGGGATCAGCCGGCTCATGGCGGAAGGCGCTCCAAGGTGCCCGGCGCCAACAAGGCTTGTATGTCGACTTCGCGGCGCAGCAACTGCGCTCCCACCATCAATTTCATCAACCGCCGGCCCGAGCCGAGTAGGCTAGCTTCCTTACCCGCCAACATGGCCAGGTTCTCTTCCCGCGACGGAAACCGCAACCCCTGCAGCGTTTGCAAGAATTGCTCGCCGCTCGTCTGTTGGCGCACTCCCATGCGCTGCCCGGCGTCTTTCGGTTCACGCTTGAGGTAGTCGATCGCCTTGAACCATCCCGCCAGCATCGTCTTGACCGCATTGGGGTTCTTGTCTCGCACGCTGGCGCGCACAGCCCGAAGGTCGACAATCTCACCGGGAATCTGCTTGCTGTCGAACAGGGTATTGCCGCCCGCGCGCAGCATTCGCGTCCGGTAAGGGTCGAACGTCACGGCGGCATCGACCCGCCCTTGCTCGAACGCGGCGGGATGCTCGTTGGACTCCAGATGAACGATTTGAACATCGCTCGGCTGCATGTCACTCAGCGCCAAGGCGCGACTCAATACATACGCCCCGAGCGCGCCGCTCTCGACCGCAACCCGCTTGCCTTTCAGCTCCCGCATGGCGCGCAAATCGGCACGCCCGACCACAACATCTGCGCCATGCGAGACATCGACAATCGACACGATCCTAGGCTGTTGATCGTCGGCGGCCAGCACCAGCAACTCGTCGAGACTGATCACCATGCCGTCGAGCGCCTGGTTGCGAAACGCGCGCAGCACTTCGCTGGCCGACGGATACTCGACCAGGCGTACCGTATCCGGGTTGAGATGACCCAGATCTCGCGCAAGGTACAGCGGCTCGCTGCCGATCCAGACGTTAGTGCCGATGCGTAGCGGCGCTGCCGGCTCGCGGCCGCAGCCCCCGAGCAGCAAGAGCACGGCACACGCCAGCCAGAAGCGCCCTATCGCTTTCACCTCCATCCTTTCGATCACGTGTTGTCTCCTCCCGTTGGCGCAAACAAGTAGCCCTCGTTGCGGATTGTTCTGATGAACTGCGGATGCTCGGGATCGGGCTCGATCTTCTTGCGCAAGCGCATGATACGCAGATCCACACTACGATCGAGCGGATCGGCATCGCCCTGCTGGCTCAAGTTCAGGATTCGCTCACGCGAAAGGGGCCGGTTCGGATGTGCGGCGAATGCCTTGAGAAGGTCGAACTCAAGCGGGGTCATCGGTACCTCGTTGCCATTCTCATCGCTCAGTCGATGTGCAGAAACATCGAGCACGCATCTCCCCATGCGAAATCTCTGAGCACCCAATTCCGCGCGCGCTACGACCGACGTACGCCGCAGCACGCTCTTGATTCGGGCGAGGAGTTCACGCGGATCGAACGGCTTGGCGACGTAGTCGTCCGCTCCCATTTCCAGGCCAACAATGCGGTCGACCACCGTCCCCGCCGACGTCAGCATCACGATAGCCATGGATGCGTAGCGTTCGCGAAGATGACGCGCTAGGCTCAACCCGTCTTCGCCGGGCATGTTGATGTCTAGCAGCGCGAGGTCGATCGCGTGCTTAGCCACCAAGTCGCGGGCGGCACGGGCGTGCTCGGCTGCATACGCGGTAAAGCCTTGCTCGCTCAGATACTCATGCAGCACCTCGCGGACTTCGGGCTCGTCATCGACGATCAGAATCGCTGTCTTCTGCTCCACTGCCGTTTACCCTCCTCGACCCCGGCGCTCACCCGCCTGGGGCTGCACGACGACCCGGAATCATACCTCGACCTCGCGCCCACGGCGATCACCGTTTCTGGATAGGCTCGGGTACCGTACGGAAACGGACCTGAAACAAATGAAACAAGACTAGCCACTCGATGAAACGTCGGTGACGCAGTTGCTGGCTAGACTCATGCCGCATGGGCAACTTCTGAAACCGTAGCACGGCGCACTGCGTATTCCGAACATGGCTCACACCACTCAGTCGACAACGGGAGCATCGCGGTGACTCGAGAGCAGGTCCGTCTCGTTCAGTCCACTTGGGTCAAGATGCTGCCCATCAAGGACTTCGCCGCGCAACTCTTCTACACAAGGCTGTTCGAGCTCGATCCCCTCCTGCGGGAGCTCTTCCACAGCGATTTGGGCGCGCAGCAGGCAAAGCTGATGCAGGTGATGGATGCGGTAGTCAACAGGCTGGGCGAACTCGAGCAGCTTCTGCCTATGGTGCGGCAACTGGGGCGGCGTCATGTCGAGTACGGGGTCAAGGATGGTCACTATGACACGGTTGCCGCTGCGCTGCTCTGGACCTTGAGCCAGGGATTGGGCGCGGACTTCACGGACAACGTGCGAGACGCGTGGGCGGTCGCGTACGACACGCTGTCGCGAGTGATGCGTGAAGCAGCCGCCGACTCTCGATCGAAGTGATGCCGCCTAGCGCGGGCTCCCGGGGCACGCGCCCTGGGACACGGCGGCTCGCCTGTGCTCCGCCTGAAACAAATGAAACAAAAAAGCCCGCGCCGAGAAATTTCCCTAACATCCTTAGGCCATAGACTGGGCGCCAATTCTCGCTTCATCGGCTGCCGACCCGAGAAGCCCCCACCAGCCTTCGAGAGGAAACCCAGAATGAGACTAGCTTCAAGCTGCAACGTGTGCACGACAAAAGCGCGAGGCCTCGATCGCCCGATGGCGAGCCCCCTTGGAGGTGTCATTTCATGACGGTGGCCGCTCGTGCTGCGATAAGATTCAAGCCCACGACGAGCAACGGCCGCATCTTGGTTGTCGAAGACGAACAGGACGTCGGCGACATGCTCACTGAGTATCTCGCGGCTCACGGCTATGACACGCAACTCGCGTCCGACGGAGAGGCGATGCGTCGCGCCATTGCGACCACGATGCCGGACATCGTCCTTCTCGATGTCAATCTGCCGCGCGAGGACGGCTTGTCCATGGCTCGCTGGTTGAGAGAGCGCTATACGATGGGCATCATCATGGTCACCGGATCGGGTCAACTGGTCGATCGCATCGTCGGCCTGGAAGTGGGCGCCGACGACTATGTCGCCAAGCCGTTCGATCCGCGCGAACTGTTGGCTCGAGTGAAGAGCGTCATGCGTCGAATGCCAAGCAGTCCGCTCGCTGCATCGCCGGCTGCCGAGAAGCCATCCGAAAAGCAGATTCGGGTCGGCGATTGCGCGTTGGATCTCGCTTCGCATCAGCTGTTCGACGCCCGGGGCGAGGAAATACCGCTTACCGGCATGGAATTTGATCTGTTGCGGGTGTTTGTCGAGCATCCGAATCGCGTACTCAGCCGCGATCAACTGCTCACCTTGACGCGAAATCGAGAATGGGAGCCCTTCGACCGCAGCATCGACATTCGTATCGCACGGCTGCGCCGCAAGATCGAGAGCGACCCACAGCACCCGCGTTGCATCAAGACCATTCGCGGGAGTGGCTACATGTTCGTCGCGGCCAGGAGCTGACTTCGCCGCGGCTGCAAGGGCATACACCGCGTCTTCCACGGCCGCTACCCCGACCGTGGAAGACGCGGTGTGATATCTCACTTCCCGCCCTTCCCGGGACGGCACACCGGCCCTGCCGCAGTGTCGCATGGCGCGACCAGAGCGGACATCGGGTGCGCCTGGCCCGCTTGGTTCGCGCCGGCGCGGCTGGATTGCACAATCACAGACGGGGCCAAGCGTTGCTGCTCCTTTGAGTCGGCCCAGGGCGTCGTTACCCACGTTACGGCAGAAAGTGCCAGCAAGACAACGATGTAGATCTTCATCTTCGACTCCTCACGATTTTTCTTCGGATCAAGAGACCGACTTTTTGGTGATGACGACTTGTAGGTACTCGCCGGGCACGACCAAGGACCCCGTCCCGCCGACGTTCAATCGCTCGAGCAGCGCCAACAAATCGCCGGTTAGGCGCTCCTGGCTTGGTGCGTCTAGCGCGGCGAACGCGCGATGAGTCGGACCATAGAAGTTGCGGAACACCTCTATCCAGTGCGCAGGCGAGCGATAGCGGAAATTGAAGTGCCGCCGCTCACAACGAATGTCTCCGGCCTGAAAACCGAACAACGAAGCGATATACGACTCGGTACCCCACAGCGCAGGTGACATCGTTCCGGCAGGTGGAGGAACGTAACGTCCGATCAGCCGAAACAACTCACCGATGAATCCCTCCGGTGTCCAGTTCGCCAAGCCTATGCGGCCGCCAGGTCGAGCCATGCGAATCAGTTCCCGCGCCGATCGAGCGTGGTCGGGTGTAAACATGACGCCGAAAGTCGATAGCACCACATCGAATGAGCCGTCGCCGAACGGCAAGTCCTCGGCGTCTGCCGTTTGAAACTGAATGTCTAAGCCCTCGGCCTTGGCGCGCAGCGCGCCCTTGTCAAGCAGATGGGGCACGAAGTCGGTCGACACCACGCGCGCGAAACGGCGTGCGGCGGCCAAAGAAGCATTGCCGTTTCCCGCAGCTACGTCCAGCACGCGCTCACCGGCGCGGACGTCGGCCGCCTCCGCCAGCATTTCCCCCACGATCTGCAAAGTCGTACCGACGACGGCGAAGTCGCCGCTCGCCCAGGTTGCTTGTTGGCGCTGCTTGATCGCAGCCAGATCGACAGCGGGCGCGGCGCCGGCCGGCTTGCCCGGAGATGGTGCGGTAGCAGGACAGGCGTTCAATTGAGCATTCATCTGGGGTCCCTTGTAAGAGCGGTTGAAGATATGGACACGTATCGATGGACCTCTCACGGAACCGGCACGGTCGATTCAGTGTGTCCGTAGATTCTCGCCATCCAGCGAGACAGCTCACACTCTACGGGGCAAACGTATTCGCTCGATGTCACTCGGCGAAGAATTGTTACCCCCGTGTATCTGCGGCCACCCGCAGAGGAGGACACGTGTGAGCTTTTGGCGCTACAGTAACCGCAGCATCACAATCTGATTTAGACTGCGCGCTGCTTCTCACCTGAGCTCTCCGAGGCGAACAATGGCAACCAAGGACACGATGCCGGACGATCGACTGCCGCTGCGGCAGATGCTCGAGCTTGCCAGCGCGGTCATCTATATAAGGCATGTCAATGGTAAGTTCGTGTACGTAAATCCCCAATTCTGCCGGTTGCATAGCCGAAGCCTCGATGAGCTCAACGGCTGTTCAGATTTCGATCTGTATCCCCCCGAGGTAGTCAGCGAATTGCGCGCAAACACCCAGAAAGTGTTTGCCGCGCGCACGTCTATGCAGTTCGAAGAGCGGATCGTGGTAGGCGGCGAGACGCGAACCTTTCTCAATACCAAGTTCCCGATATTCGACGACGCAGGCGCGCCCAGTGCAATCTGCGGTATCGCCACCGAAATTACGCAGCAGAAGCGCACCGAACAGGCTTTGCGCGAAGCGGCGCTGGCGGTGTCTTCCGCACACGGCGTCAACGTGTTCGGCGAACTGGCACGCTCCGCGGCGACCATCCTGAATGCCGATCTCGCGTTGGTCGGACTACTCACCGAGGCTCAACCGCCCACGGTTCGCACCGTAGGCGGGTTCGG
>CAZILI010000025.1:16345-18302 GCA_964539965.1 uncultured Burkholderiales bacterium
CCTGCCGCGCGTCGACGAGTGGCGGCGGGCTGCGTTCGGCGACGGCGCCTACCAACAGGATATCGAGTACGCGCTTTCCGCCACTCCTTGCCGAAACGTTGTGGGAAGCGGCTTCTATTTGATCGCGACGGACTTGCAGCAAGTGTTCGGCGACAACGAGACCATTACGGAGGCCGGCTTCGAGAGCTACGCCGGCTATCCGCTGAACGATGCGGCGGGAAGCACAGTCGGTGTATTGGCGGTGCTCTCGCGCAAGCCTCTGCGCGAGGCAGAGTTCGTCGAGTCGGTTTTAAAGATCGTTGCGGTGCGGGTATCGGCGGAGCTCGACCGCTCGCGTGCGGAAGTGGCGCTGCGCGCGAGCGAAGAGCAATACCGCACCATCTTCAACGCAACGCTGGACGGCCTGGTCCTGCGCGATGCCTCGTACCGCCTGGTCGACGTCAATCAGGCGATTCTCACCATGAGCGGGTATCGGCGCGAGGAGTTGCTCGGCACGATGCGCTCGGTCTTTAGCGCCGAGGCCCCCTCGCGCGCCTTGCACGAGCGCGCGCTTCTGGGCGAGCCGGTGCAATCGGAGTTCCGCGGCACGCGGCGAGACGGGACAAAGCTGGTAGCCGAGGTGCGCGCGATCCGCATTCAACACCAAGGTCAAGCGCACGTGTTGAATCTGGTGCGAGACATTACCGCGCAGGAGGAAGCGGAGGCCAAGCGCCTGCAACTCGAGATGCAGCTGCGGCAGGCACAAAAGATGGAAGCGATCGGCCATCTGACCGGGGGCATCGCGCACGACTTCAACAATATTTTGACCAGTATCATCGGCTACGTCGTCATGGCAAGCGAGCGGCCTAGTGCGCGCGCCGATCCGAAGCTCGTTCACTATCTGGAGCACGCGCACGAGTCGGCCAGGCGCGCGCGCGATCTGGTCCAACAGATGCTCATGTTTAGCCGCGGCCAGCGCGGCGAGCGGCGTCGATTGTCGCTCTCGAGCCTGGTCGAGCAGTCACTCAAGCTGGTGCGATCAATGCTCCCTTCTAGCGTAGAGCTGGACCAACGTCTCGATCCCGCCGGCGCGGTCGAGGCCGATCCGGTGCAGTTAGAGCAGGTTCTCTTGAATCTCTGTCTGAACGCGCGCGATGCGGTTCAGGGTTGCGGCTCGATTCGCGTCACGGTCACCAAGCGGGCGTCTGGCCCGATCGTTTGTGCGTCTTGCCGCCACAGCATGCAGGGCGACTTTGTCGAGCTGCGAGTCGCAGACTCTGGACCCGGGATAGCACCGGAGGTCATGGAGCGCATGTTCGAGCCCTTCTTTACTACCAAAGAAGTCGGCAAAGGCAGCGGCATGGGACTGTCTACCGTGCACGGCATCGTGCACGAGCATGGCGGGCACGTAGAAGTGGCAAGCCATTCTGGACGAGGCGCGGAGTTTCGCGTGCTGTTGCCTGCCGTCGACCCCGCACGCGTTGACGATCCGCTGCGCCACCTGACAACGACGCAGGCACTATCCGGCGTAAGCTTGAAAGGTCGGGTCTTGCTAGTGGACGACGACGATTCCGTCCTCGACTTCATGTGCGAGCGCCTCGAAAGCTGGGGATTGGAGATAGAGTCGGCGTCCAACGGGCTGCTCGCGCAGTCCGTCTTCGCCCGCGATCCGGCGTCTTTTGACCTGGCGATCGTCGATCAAACCATGCCGCGCATGACCGGTCTTGAGTTGTCGCGCAAGCTGCGGGACATACGCAACGACTTGCCCATCATTCTTTACACCGGCTACGGCGAAGGATTGTCCGAACCCGATGCGAAGGCGATCGGAATCGCCGCCTTCCTTCGAAAACCGCTGGAGCCGGACAAGCTTGCCGAACTTCTTAAGCTGCATCTTCCTGCGCGATAGGCTCGCACAAAGGCGCAGCCCGCTGCCGCGCCACGGGACAGCTGTGGCGTGGCGGCGGGTGGCGTCGCCAGC
>CAZILI010000026.1:0-2417 GCA_964539965.1 uncultured Burkholderiales bacterium
CACGTCGGGCTCGTCGATAACCCGCACCGGTCCGTCCGGGTTCGATTGCACCACCGCCGCCTCGATGCCGGGCAAGGGCCGACCCATCGAACCCGGCTTCACGTCAAGGCAGACGAAGTTTGCGATCATGATGCCGCCCGTCTCGGTTTGCCACCAGTTGTCGTGGACCGGCCGTCCGAACGCCTCTGTCCCCCATATCACGGCCTCAGGATTCAGCGGCTCGCCGACGCTTGCAAGAAAGCGCAACGCCGAGAGATCGTACTTGCGAATCGGTTCGATGCCGCCCTTCATCATCATGCGGATCGCGGTCGGGGCAGTGTACCAAACGCTCACCCTGTGATCCTGCAGAATGCCGAACCAGCGCTCGGCGTCAAAATCGCCTTCGTCGACGATGCTGGTCACTCCGTTGGTGAGCGGCGCGATGATTCCATAGGACGTGCCCGTCACCCAGCCCGGGTCGGCGGTGCACCAGTAGACGTCCTCGTCATGCAGGTCGAGCGCCAACTTACCTGTAATGTGATGTGCCAACACGGCGGCATGCACGTGCAGCGCGCCCTTCGGCTTGCCCGTCGTGCCGCTGGTGAAGTGCAGGAGGGCCGGATCCTCCGGGTCGGTAGGCGGGATGACGAAGTCGGCACCGGCACGATCCATCAAGCGGTGAAGATTTTCCGTGCCGGCGATCGGGGCCGAGTTCGCATCGTCCACCAGGAGTACGTGCTGCAGACTCGGCAATGCCGCCCGCATCGGCGCGACCTTGCGCTCATACAACAGCGGTGTGGTTACCAACACACGGGCGGCGCCGATCTCCATGCGCGCGCGGATCGGCTCGGGTCCAAACGCAGAGAACAGGCTGCAGAAGATCGCTTTGCGCTTCAACGTGCCGAGCGCGCTGATATACAGCTCGGGCACTCGCCCCAGCAGCGCGAACACTCGCTCCCCCGGGTTGACGCCGATCGATGCAAGCGAGTTCGCGAACTGGTTGCTCAGGCGCGCCAACTCGGCGAAGGTGTAGTCCTTGCCGGCGCCGGTCTTTCCCAGCCAACGAATGGCGACGCGATTGCGCAGCGCGCCCTGCGCATGGCGGTCGATTGCTTCGTGCGCGATATTGAGGCCTCTGCCGTTCGGCAGGCCGTCCAACTCGCGCAGAGCCGCGTCCCAACTAAAGCCTGCTCGCGCTGCATCGTAGTCGCGCAGGTTAGGCTCGACTTTCCAGCCGCTTTGGGGCTTCTTGATAGGTGCGGGCTTGCTACTCGCCATGACGCGATTGTCCACGGCGGGCGCGGATACGACTTGACGCAGATCAAAGCCGCAGGGGGGCGGGGGCCGTATCGTGTTGGCGAGTCGTTCACTTACCGGCGCATCGCCTTTATGCCCTGGAGCAGCACCTACTATCCGATCTCGATGAGTCACCTCCCGCCCGAGGTGCGCGAGAAAGCGATCGACATCGCGAACGCGCTGTTGGAACAGGGTTACGACGAAGGCAAGGCGATCCGCATTGCCATCGCCAAGGCCAAGCAATGGGCGCGCCGGCACTCGTCCGAAGTTGCGCCTCATCCTTGGTACGGTCCGCAATGAGCGTTCGCGACGAATCTGTTGCACAAGCGAGTCGGCCGGCGCAAGAAGCGTTGCGGCTGCACCCGTACTACAAGGGGAAAGTGCAGGTGCTGCCCAAGTGCGCGGTTCGCAGCCTGGACGATTTCTCTGTCTGGTACAGCCCGGGCGTCGCAGCGGCGTGTGAGGCGATACGGCAGCAACCCGATCTGGTGTACGACTACACCAACAAGGCGAACGCTATCGCGGTGGTATCGGACGGTACACGCGTACTGGGCCTGGGCAACGTGGGACCGAGCGCCGGGCTGCCCGTGATGGAGGGCAAAGCGCTGCTCTTCAAGTATCTAGGCGGTGTGGACGCGGTCGCGCTGTGCCTGCGCTGCTCCGACGCCGAAGCGTTCATCGAGACCGTGAAGGCGCTAGAGCCGTCCTTCGGCGGCATCAATCTGGAGGACATCGAGCAACCGAAGTGCTTTCGCATTCTCGAGAGATTGCGCGCCGAGATGCAGATCCCTGTGTGGCATGACGATCAGCAGGGCACCGCCGTAGTGACGCTCGCCGCGCTTCTCAATGCTCTCGAGGTGGTAGGAAAGAGTATTCGCGATATTCGGATCGCTCAGGTCGGCATCGGGGCGGCGAACACGGCGACCTATCGCTTGTTGAACGCCTACGGCGTCGATCCGGGGCAGATCGTGGCGTGCGATTCGCGCGGTGCGCTGCACCCCGGGCGCGCCGATTTGGCGGCGCAGCGCGAGGTCTACCCGGAGAAGTGGCGCATCTGTTGCGAGTCGAACCGGGATCGTATAACCGGCGGCATTGCCGAGGCGCTCGAGGGCGCGGATGTATGCCTCGCATTTTCCAAACCG
>CAZILI010000026.1:2427-18293 GCA_964539965.1 uncultured Burkholderiales bacterium
GATCGCGCCGTCTTGGATCGCCTCGATGGCGCGCGACCCGATCGTGTTCGCGTGCGCCAATCCTGCGCCGGAGATCTGGCCCTGGCAGGCGCTCGCCGCCGGGGCCACGGTGGTGGCGACGGCGCGCGGCGATTTTCCCAATCAAGTGAACAACTCGCTCTGCTTTCCCGGCATCTTTCGCGGCGTGCTCGACGTGCGCGCGCGCACGATCACCGATGGCATGGCCATCGCGGCGGCACACGCCATTGCGGAGACGGCACGGCAGGGCAAAATCTCGGCCGAGCGCATCGTGCCGCGCATGGACGAGTCGACCCTCTATCCGCGGGTCGCCGCCGCCGCCGCGCTCGCCGCGCAGGCCGAAGGGGTGGCGAGGCTTACGTTGACCGCCGAAGCGCTGATGCATCGCGCACAGGCGATGATAGCCAACGCGCAAAGCGCGACCGCGGCGTTGATGCGCGAGGGCCTCATCGCCGCGCCGCCCGTCTAAGCGGTCCTCGCCGTGCCTCAAGTCGCGCGCGTATCGACGCTATCGCGCAGCTGCCGGAGTTCCTCCGATATGTCGACCGGGTAGGGCGCATCGCTCGATTCCAGTGCTCGCAGCCGAGGCGGCAAGCGGGCAAGCTCTTGCGCCGCATGATCGCGCGCTTGTTCGAGGCTCGTCACCGCACCGACGCGCGCACCCGCGCGCATGACCGGCTGCAGCAACGGCTCGCCGCCGGCCGGCGGTGGCGACGCTTCCAGACTCACCCTATCGCGCTCGATTCGGGCCTGCCCATCGCACCAGCGGTAGACCTGCTTCCTCCCCGGCCATGTCGCTTTGCCTTCGGAGCGCTTGCGAGTGGCGCGGCCCGCGTACTCTTGCAACTTGTAGGCGCAATCGAGGTAGGGATGATCGGACGAGGTGTCCATGCTGGTGCCGACGCCGAAACCGTCGATGGGAGCCCCTTCCGAAACAAGGGCGCGTACGCGAAACTCATCGAGGTTACCGCTGGCGAAGATGCGCGTGCCGGAGAGGCCGCCGCCATCGAGCATGGCGCGCACTCGGCGTGCATGCGCGCCGAGGTCGCCGCTGTCTAGCCGCACGGCGCGGATCTCGATGCCGGACGCCTTGAGTCGTTGCGCCAAGGGCACGAGCTTGGCGGCGGCGGCTTCGGTGTCGTAGGTATCGATCAACAGCGTATTGTGCTCGGGAAAACTGCGCGCGAAGTGCTCGAAGGCCGCTTCCTCGCTTTCGTGCGCTTGCACGAAGGAGTGGGCCATGGTGCCGTACGAGGGAACGCCGTACAGCGTGTCCGCCAACACGGTCGCGCTGCCGGAGAAGCCTACTAGATAGCTGGCTCGCGCGGCCGCCAGCGCAGCCTCTGCTCCGTGCGCGCGGCGCATGCCGAAGTCCACTAGCAGCTTACCGGGCGCGACGAGTACGGTGCGTGCCGCTTTGGAGGCGATCAAAGTGTGCAAGTGCAAAATGTTGATTAGCCGCGACTCCACCAATTGCGCCTCGCGAATCGGCGCCGCCACGCGAAGTATCGGTTCGTGCGGAAAGAACACCGTGCCTTCGGGCATGGCGTAGATATCTCCGG
Source organism: uncultured Burkholderiales bacterium (assembly GCA_964539965.1). Lineage (GTDB taxonomy): Bacteria > Pseudomonadota > Gammaproteobacteria > Burkholderiales > JALYOK01 > CAZILI01. The sequence goes on from CAZILI010000026.1 coordinate 4,008, forward strand.
TGAAGCGAAAGCTTTCGAGCGAGGCGATGAACGGTGGGCTAAAGCGCCCGCTGCTTCGCAACCAATCCAGCTCCGGCTGTGAGAAGCGCAGCGCCTGCAAGAAGTCGATCGCCTGCTCCAGGCCTGCCGCCACCAAAAAATTGCGCCCGGCCGGAAGCTTGCGAACGAAGAATTCGAATACCGCGGTTTGCTCCATGCGCTGGTCGAAGTACGCCTGCAGCATGGTGAGCTGATAGAGATCGGTGAGCAGCGGGCTGGTCGCGGGATTGGACGATGGATTCACCATGCGATCGCGAGCGCGAAAAAACGAACGATAACGCTCACCCGCGGGCGCGGCTTGACGCAGGTCAACCCGGCTACGCGCTGCGCCGGTGCGCGACCGTTCAGCGGGAGATATAGGGGTATCACGATGAGCGCCTCATCCATATTAGGCTTTATGCCCTATATCGGGATGGGTACATATCTTTCCGCGCGGGGCGCTCAAGGTTCGCTCGGCGCCGCGGCCTCGCCCCCAGTGCGAAGGGAGATATCTTGCGGCCGCCCGTCGGCTTGAGCGAGGGCGGCTGCCGCTTTGCCCCAGTCGATGTCGGCCGCCAGGCCGGCCGATGTTGCTAGGCGCCGTAATGCCGCCATGGCATCCCCGCGCTTGCGATACACATCGGCGTGCACTTCGGCGTACACGTTCACGCCGTCGGGGTTCGCGAGCAACAGCGGCTCGTAGATGATCTCACCCACCGCGCCTACATTCACGGCCGCAAACAAGGTGGCGATATCGTCTGGATGCAAACGAATACAGCCGTGTGACTGGAAGGCGTATACGCTCGCCGGCGCGATGGTGCCGTGGATGCCCAGACTGCCAAAGCTCAATCCCAGCCAGTGCCGTCCGAGCGGATTAGTCGGGCCGGGCGGCACAAAGGTCAGCACCGGCTCGCCTTGGCGCAGCATTTCCTCCTGTATGGACTTGGGCACGATCCAAGCTTTGTTCTCCTCACGGCTGGCGACTTCGAAGTGGCCGCTGGGGGTCTGCCAGTCGGGCCGTCCCAAGCCAACCGGGTAGGCGGCCTCCAATCTATCGCCGCGAAAGTGGAACAGCATCCGTTGCGGCACATTGATGACGATCTCACTGCCCCATGTATCGGGAACGATGTGACGATTGTCGATCAGCAGCCGCTGACCGACGCGAAGCCGGGCTCCCACCGACAGCTTGTTGTCGCGTGCCAGGGACGAGGCGCCCACGCCGAAGCGAGCGCCGATGGCGACCAAGCTGTCGCCGCTGCGCACCTCGTACTCGAATACAGCGCCGGTTATTTGCCGAGAGACGGCGGGGTCGGCGCGGCAAGGTCGCGCGATGGGCAGCGCGAGAAATAACGCGAGTGCCATGCACACGCCGCCGAGCCGCGCGATGTCGAAGCGATGTCTTTCACTAGGGCAGCAGTCGCCCGACCGAACTCTCGCCCATACTCTGCAGCGGACCCAACGGATTGCGGGCCTCCTCCCTCTCTTTGATAAGCGGTTGTCCGCCCCAAAGCTTGTATACCACGAGATCGCCATTGATCACGATCAAGCCATTGAAGCGCCAACCCGCCACCTCGGTGTGTCGCTTGAAGTTGAGGAAGTCGGCCCAAAAGTTGCCGATGCGTTGCCGCTTGATCGAGCGCACGTCGATTTCGTAGGCGCGGCACGCTTCGTGGGCGGCGATGCATTCGCTGACCCCGCGGTCTAGATTCTGCATCGAGATTTGCGGGTTCGGAACAAAGCGCCGGATCACGTCCGAGTAGGTGAGAATGGTGATGTTCGGATTAGAGAACGGATCAAAGCCGAGCGTGTTGAGCTGAGGGACCCGAGTTTGATAGGGCGTGATTTCGTCGAATGCGCCTCTGGCTGCTTCGAACGACGTCCAGTGAGTTTCCGACTGTGTGTCGATCTTGGGCAACAGCGGCGAGCACGCCTGACACAGCGCCAGCAGCAGGGCAAGCAGGCCGCCGCCCAGCGCGAGGCGGCCGGGTGATTGCGCATGCTGGTGATAGCGGTGCACGACTGGGTTTCGCATCTTCGCTGCCGTCATGCTAGAGGCAGCCGGGGGCGCCAAGGTTGACGAGAATCAAGTCAGGCCAGCGCGCCCGCGCTATCGTGGAGCATTGCCGGGCGGCAAGCATCATGCCGATTCATAACGCCGACGTCGCCGCTTTGTTCGAGGAAATCGCCGACTTGCTCGAGATCGGCGCAGCGAATCCGTTTCGTGTGCGTGCCTATCGGAACGCGGCGCGTATGGTGAGCGAGTTGCCGAAAGGCCTGTCGGAAATGATCAGGGCAGGCGAGGATCTGGATGAGCTGCCCGGTATCGGCGCGGATCTGGCCGCGAAGATCCAGGAAATCGTTACCACCGGGAAATGCGCCTTCCTCGATCGCCTGCGCCGAGAGACGCCTTCGGCGGTGACCGAGTTGCTGAAGATACCGCGGCTCGGGCCCAAGCGCGTCAAGCGCCTGTACGATGAGCTGGCGGTGCAATCGGCTGATCAGCTGTATCGAGCCGCTCGTGATAAGCGCATTCGCGATGTGCCTGGGTTCGGCGAAAAGACCGAGCTACACATCCTGCAGGCGCTCGAAGCCCGCAGCGCCAGTCCGAACAGATTCAAGCTCGCGGTCGCGGCGCAGTATGCCGACTCCCTGTGCGTGTACTTGAAGAAAACCGAAGGCGTCGAGCAGGTCGTGGTGGCGGGGAGTTTTAGGCGCGCGCGCGACACCGTGGGCGATCTCGATATCTTGGTCACCGCGAGCGACGCGGCCACGGTGACAACCCGCTTTGCCGACTACGACGAAGTCGCCGAAGTCCTGGCGAGCGGGGCGACGCGATCTAGCGTGAGGCTACGCAGCGGCTTGCAAGTCGATCTGCGCGTGGTGGCGCCGGAAAGCTTCGGCGCGGCCTTGGTCTATTTCACCGGATCGAAGGCGCACAACATCGCGCTTCGCCGCCTCGGGCAGGAGCGCGGCTTGAAGATCAACGAGTACGGCGTATTCCGCGGCGCGCGGCGCGTAGCGGGGGAAACCGAGGAATCGATCTACGCCGCCCTCGACTTGCCCTACATCGCGCCGGAGTTGCGCGAGGACCGAGGTGAGATCGAGGCCGCGCGCGCCGGCCACTTACCCGAACTGGTGACCCTCGCCGATCTCAAGGGCGACTTGCATGCCCATACCAAGGCGACTGACGGCCACGACACGATTCGTCAAATGGCGGAAGCCGCCCGCGCGCAGGGGCTGGAATACTTGGCGATCACCGAACATTCTCGCCGTCTGGCGATGGCGCACGGACTCGATCCGGTTCGCCTAGCCAAGCAAATTGATGAGATCGACCGGCTCAACGCGTCGCTTTCCGGTTTCACTATCCTGAAGGGCATAGAAGTCGATATTTTGGAGGACGGCAGTCTCGATCTGCCCGATACCATCCTGAGCCGCCTCGACGTCGTCGTCGCAGCGGTGCATAGCCAGTTCAACTTGTCGCGGGCGAAACAAACCGCGCGCGTGCTGCGCGCGCTGGATAGCCCGCACGTGCGCATTCTCGCGCATCCGACCGGGCGGCTCATCGGCGAGCGGGAGCCCTACGACGTCGACATGCTGGCGATCATCCGCAAGGCGAGGCAGCGTGGCTGTTTCCTCGAATTGAACGCGCATCCGGCTCGGTTGGACTTGCTCGACAGCCATTGCCGCCAGGCGAAAGAAGAAGGGGTATTGGTCACGATCAACTCGGATGCGCACAGCAGCTTGGAATTCGCTCACCTGCGCTTCGGCGTGGGCCAGGCCCGCCGCGGCTGGCTCAGCCGGCGCGATGTCCTGAACACGAGGCCGCTGGGCGAGCTTCGTCGCTTGCTCAAGCCGAGGGCATAGCTTTCTTTGTCTGCGGCAGGTGACGGCAGAACCAATCCGTCGCGAGTCGCGCGACTTGCTCCAAGGTGCCGGGCTCTTCGAATAGGTGGGTTGCGCCGGGCACGATCTCGAGCCGTCTTGCACAAGTAAGCTCGGCGTAGTCCGAGCGATTGAGTTCGATTACGGTGTCGTCCAGCCCACCGACGATCAACAAGGTGGGCGCGACGACTGAGCGCAGCGCCGACGGCTCCGCCAAGTCGGGTCGGCCGCCGCGCGACACGACGGCGCGAACCTCTGCTGAGGTCGCTGCGAGGCGCAGCGCTGCCGCCGCACCGGTACTCGCGCCGAACAAGCCCAGTCCGCAATCGCGTGTCCTAGCCTGCGTGGCGAGCCAATGCGCGGCGGCGCCGAGACGATCGGTGAGCAACTCGATGTCGAAGCGGCGCCGGTAGTCGCGATCTTCCTCCGGGGTCAACAGATCGATCAGCAAGGTGGTAAGTCCTGCCTTGCGCAACTCGGCGGCGACGAAGTTGTTGCGCGGACTCAATCGGCTGCTGCCGCTGCCGTGGGCGAACAAGACGACGCCGCGCGCTCCGCTCGGCATCTCGAGCGCGCCCGTGAGATGCCTTGAGTCCACTGAAATGTGAACCAGGCTCGAGATGTCGGATCGTGAGTCGGATAGGTCGGGCCGCATAAGTGCACTCAGCCTTTGATGCAAATCATGGGTTCGAGGCGTGCGATTTTGCGGGCCAGCCCGGCGCCGTGCGCGGCGTCGACAACCGCCGTCACGTCCTTGTATGCGCCCGGCGCTTCTTCGGCCACGCCGCGCGTGGAAGGGCTCTTGATGAGGATACCGCGCGCGGCGAGTTCGTCGACTACGGTGCGACCGCTCCAATGTCGCAGCGCCTCATGTCGGCTCATGCTGCGCCCAGCGCCATGGCATGCCGAACCGAAGGCGCTGCGCATGCCCGCGGCCGTGCCCGCCAGCACGTAGGAGGCGGTGCCCATGCTGCCGCCGATTAGGACCGGCTGGCCGGTCTCGCGAAACACTTGCGGCAGGTCGGGATGGCCGGGTCCAAAGGCGCGGGTCGCCCCCTTTCGGTGTACGTAGAGCTCCCGACTTGCGCCGTCGATTTCGTGCCGCTCGACCTTGCAGGTGTTGTGCGACACGTCGTACAGCAAATCGAGCGTAAGCCTCGGGAACAGCTCCCGAAACGCCTCGCGCGTGAGCTGCGTGAGGATTTGCCGGTTCGCGAGCGCGCAGTTGATGCCGGCACGCATGGCGCCCAGGTAGCGTTGGCCCGTCTTGGAACGAATCGGCGCGCAAGCCAGCTCCCGGTCAGGCAAGTCAATACCTTCGGACTTGGCGCTGATCGCCATTTCCTTTAGGTACTCGGTGCCGATTTGGTGGCCTAGCCCGCGCGAGCCGCAGTGTATGCTGATGACCACTTCACCCTCTCTGAGCCCGAAAGTCTGAGCGATGGCTGGATGGTAGATCGCGGCGACCTTCTGCACTTCCAGATAGTGATTACCCGAGCCGAGCGTGCCCATCTCATCGCGCTGGCGCCGCTTGGCGAACTCGGACACCTCGCGCGGGTCGCTGTCGCGCATGTTGCCATGCTCCTCGATGCGCTCGAGGTCGGCGTGCGTCCCGTAGCCCTGTTCGACCGCCCACTGCGCGCCGCCCTGAAGCATGGCATGCATCGCCTGCGAAGTGAGCCGTATACGGCCGGTGCTGCCGATACCCGCAGGGATGCGGGCGAACAAGATGTCGGCCAGGCGCGTCTTGACGGCCTCGACGGCCGGCACGGTAAGGCCGGTGAGGAGCGTGCGCACGCCGCACGAGATGTCGAAGCCCACACCGCCCGCCGATACCACTCCGCCCTCCTCGGGGTCAAAGGCCGCGACCCCTCCGATCGGAAAGCCGTAACCCCAGTGCGCGTCAGGCATCGCGAAGGAGGCGGTGACGATGCCGGGTAGGCTCGCGACGTTGACGACTTGTTCGTAGACCTTGGCATCCATCTCGCGGATCAAATCTTCCGACGCGTAGATCACACCCGGTACGCGCATCCTGCCGTGCGGCGCGATTCGCCAGCGCAGCGCGCTTTGTTGTTGCAATAGAGCGGTATCCAACGCGAGTTTCCCTCAGACGTCGACGACGCATTGCGCCGTCCAGGTGTCACCGACACGCTTGACCTCGAGCGCCGTGTAGGTCGCCCCTTTTACTTCGACCGCGGGAGCGTGCTTGGTCTTGGACACGGGCTCGCCCCAAACGCGTGCGGACAAGCCCGCTTCGTCGAGCAAGACCTCGAAGCGCGAGAAAAGCATGTTCCGCGTCGCCATTTCGTACACCAGCGCGTTGAGCCAATCCGCCAAGAGCAGCTCTCGGTCCGGCGCGCTGCACTCGACGCCCAACTCGATCGCGGGCGCGACCAGGTGAGGGTCCGTGATCACTGCCGTCATGGCGAGTGCGGTCTGTTCGAACGCTTGCGCCGGCGAGCTACCGATACCGCGCACGCCGATGTCGGCGCCGTGCGCAAAGTGCTCCCAGCGCGGGACCAGCGGCGGGGTAGCGAGCGAACTCGATTGGGTCGGCAACTGCGTCATGGACCAAAAAGTATGGCGCGGAAGGGCAGGGGGAGAGTTGACGCCGGTCAAGATCCCTGTTCGAGCCACGTTGCAGACGCGGTCCCTTCGCTGTGCGTTGGCGCAGTAGGTGCATTAATTGACTTGCGTCAAGTCGGCCATGGCTCGCGATGAATAAAGTGGACCTTGTTTGCCCAAGACGAGACCGCCCTATGCAAGTTCCCCTGCAGATTACCGTGCGCAACATGGCCCACTCCGACGCGTTGGACCAACAGATTCGCGAAAAAGCATCCAAGCTCGAGGAGTTCTATCCCAAGCTCATGCGATGCCAGGTCATGGTCGAGGAACAGCAGCGGCACAAGCAGCAAGGCAAACTGTTCAACGTGCGTTTGCATCTCACCATGCCGGGCGGGGAAATCGCCGTTAACCGCGACTGCGACGAGGATGTGTATGTGGCGTTGCGTGACGCGTTCGATGCCGCCAAGCGCAAGTTGGAAGACTTCGCCCGCAAGCAGCGCGGCGCTGTCAAGGTCCACGAGCTGGAGCACTACGGACGGGTGGCGCGCCTATTCCCAGAGGAGGGTTACGGCTTTATCGAAACGGCGGACGGTCGCGAGCTGTATTTCGGCCGAGATAACGTGGCCTCGCCCAGCTTCGATCAACTCGCTATCGGCGCGGAGGTGCAGTTTCTCGAGGACGTCGGCGCGGAGGGGCTACAGGCCAAGCGCGTGAGCGTGGGCAAACATCGACTCGCTTGACGAGCAGGCATAGGACAGTGAAGTCCTTCACGCCGCTGCTACAAGATCCGCTCGCCGAACTTCGCCAGCGCCTTCTCCGAAAGGGTCAAGCCTAGTCCAGGCGCCTCGTTGAGCGTGAGCCAGCCGTTGGCGATTTTGGGCGGGTCTTCGAACAGCTCCGCCTGCAGCGGATCGCGCTCGGGATCGGTAAAGGACTCGACGATGCATCCCGCCGGAGAGGAGGCGACGATATGGGCGTGGATGAAGCAGTCGTGGTGCGGCGCCACCTGCACGTGCTCGAATTCGCACAACGCGGCGAGCTTACGGCCTTCGGTGAAGCCGCCCATCATGGTGCAGTCGAACTGGAGAATCTGAATCGCCTTTTCCTCAAGTAAGGCGCGGCAGCCGTAACTCGTGAGTTCGCTCTCGCCGGCAGATAGCGGAATCCGGGTCTCGCGCGCCAACAACTTCAACTCGCGTCGATCGTCGGCCCAGCGTACGGGTTCTTCGAGCCAACGTGGTCGTAATGGCTCGATGAGTCGCGCGCCTTCGATTGCGGTAGCGAGATCCCATCCTCGATTGACATCGACCATGAGGTCAGCCTCGCTGCCGATGACTTCTCGAACTAGCGCCAGCCGCTCGACGTCTTCGGCAAGCGGCAAGCCCCCTGCTTTGGCCTTGAAGCCGCGATGGCCCTGGGCCTTGAGCATTTGCATTTCGTCTTTGAGTTCGGCTCGGGTCTTGCCGTCTCGGTAGTAGGCACAGGTGACGTAGCAGGGTACCCGGTTGCGATAGCCGCCGAATAGACGATACAGCGGTAGGCCGGCGGCTTTGCCGATCAAATCCCAGCACGCGATATCCATCGCCGCCGAAATACGCACCAGTGCTTCGCGCGACCAACCTTTTTCGTGCGCGAGCCGCTGCCAGGTGAGAGAGAACAGCTTTTGGTAAAGCCTTTCCGGCGCGAGCGGATCTTCTCCGATGATGAGGTCTGCGATACCGCTGCGAAATGCATGAATGGCCGCTTCGATCGGGGTATAGCTAGTGGCGATACCGATCCCGCTGATACCTTGATCGGTGTGCATGCGCACCAAGATTTCGTTGGCGCGCGGCACGATGAAGTTGCTGACCCAGTGGGGCCGCCCGGTATCCGGCGCGCGCAGGATGTGGACCTCTAGTTGCCTGATTTTCATTCGGTGAGGCGTTGGCGATAGAAGACGGCAGTGTAACCTCTTCGGTCGTAGCCCAGCGCTACTTCGAGGGCAGGGGAAACTCGCGGAGGTAGTGGAGATAGTCCTCTTCGACATCTATCTGGAGAGCAGCGAGCAGCCGCACGACGCCGCAGTAAAACGAGATCGTCATAATCAGATCGACGAGGCATTCGGCGTCGAAACCCTGGCGAAGCTCGGCGAACGTGGCATCCGACAAGCTGGGCCCGGCGGCAAGCTCGCGCGCGGCGCGCAACACTGCGCGCGCCAGCGGCGGCAACGCGCTGGTCTCGCCGCGGGACTCCAACTCGATAGCGCGTATGTCGTCGTCGCTCACGCCGAAATCTCGACCGATCTTGATGTGGTGCGAGTATTCGTAGGGCGAGCGAGAGACGTATCCGACTTGCAGAATCGCCATCTCGCGCAAGCGAGGATCGAGGCGGCTGCGGTGGCGGATGAACTGCCCGAGGCCGGAGAAGCTGCGCAGGGCGTTCGGACTGTGAACGAGCGCGCGGTACAGATTGATGTTTCGGGTGAGAAGATCTTGATTCGCAGGAGCGAGTTGGGACTTGTCTAGATAGGGCAAGCGGGCCATGATTTCCTTCTAGGTTAAACGCACCAATTTCTGCAAACAGCGCAGTTCGTGATTCGGCTTCTTGCCGAACAAGATGGGCCAATAGGTGTTAGCCACTTCGGCGACATAAATATCGCCGCGCGAATCGACCGCGATACCGTGCGGCGCGATGAACTGGCCTAATCCCTCCCCGATCGGTTGTGTACCGAGGTGGGCGAGCAGCCCCCCTTTGGCGGTGACGATAGTGATTCGAGGGCCGAGATTCGGTACACCGCGCGTCAAGGTGGCGGCGGTTTCGGGACCAAGTTCGCCGATGATGCCGAGCGGATCCTTGCCGCGGGTCACGAACAGTCCACACGGGCGCGCCAAGTTGTTCCACTGCCCCTGATACTTGCCGTTGCCGTCGAACACTTGCACGCGATGGTTCTCACGGTCGGCGACATACACGAGGCCGGCGTCGTCGCAGGCAATGTTGTGCACCAGATTGAACTGTCCGGGATCGGTGCCGGGTTCGCCCCACGACAAGAGTAACTTGCCGTCGGGCGAGTATTTGTGCACGCGCGCGTTTTGATAGCCATCGGAGACATAGATGTCGCCGTTGGGTGATAGGGCCGTATGGGTGCAACGATTGAACGGGTCCCCGCTAAACGCGGGGGCTGCGGTCTTGGGTGTTCCAATGGTCAGCAGCAGTCTGCCGTCGGGGGTGAATTTGCGCACGGCATGGCCGTGATCGTCGGTTAGGTAAAGCATGTCGTCGGGCCCGGCGAACGCCCCGTGCGCGTTGGTGAAGCCGACGTCCTGCCCCCATGAGCGCAAGAACTTGCCTGTGCGATCGAACACGATGACCGGATCTGCGCCGCGGGTGAAGACGTAGACGTTGTCCTTGTTGTCGACGCAAACCGCCGCGGCGTCCTTGTAGGTTATGCCGGGCGGCAGGTCGCCCCAGTTCGGCAGGACCTCGTAGCGATACTTGCCTTGACCGAGGATCACGGCATCCGCCGCAGACGCGGTGTTTGCGAGCAATGCCCGTTCCAGCAGGCGGCCACCGATCAAGGCTGTCGACCCTACGGCGAGGGTGCCCAAAAACCGCCGCCGCTGCCTATCGCAGCATAGTTTGCACATGCGAATCTCCCCCTTGGCCTTGTTTGTCGGCCATCTTACTCCGTTGCAACGGCTTCGGCGTGCGACGTCCCGCGAGCAGTCGTGCAAGAATAGGGAGACCCGTGGGTTAAGGAGGAGAGAATGGGCTGGCTGTCAGCCAAAGAATTGCGGCAATTGGACTCGGCGGAGACGCTTTTTCCTTCGCCCATTCCGGTGCAGAGCGTCTCCTCCGACGAATTCGTTCCCACACCGCAATCACCTCGGCAGGCGCGGTTCGAAGCAAGCGTTAAGTCGCTCGGCGGCGTATTGGCGAAGCGTCAGGGAATGAGCCGTCGGCGCTTTTTTCAGACGGCCTCGGGTATGGCGGCCGCTTTTGTGGCGATGAACGAGGTCTTCGGGCCACTGTTCAGTGTGTCGGCCGCCGAGGCGGCCGATCTCGATGCGGCCGACGAACGCAAGCGTCGTTTGTCGGGGCAGTTCATCATGGACATGCATACGCACTTCCTGCGGCCTGGCACGCGCATCAAGACCTTCGTCAATCAGCGCAATGCCGTTGGAAAGGCGGGCTGGAACCCCGACCTCGGCGAGAAAGAGCAGACCATCGATGACTTGATGTTCCAGAACTACTTGAAAGAGATCTATCTCGACTCCGACACCAAGGTTGCGTGCATCAGCGGGGCGCCTTCCGAGGTCGCGGAAGATTGGTTTCTAACCAATCAGATGAAGGCCGAGGCTCGTGCCCAAGTCAACGCCATCGCCGGATCCAAGCGTATGCTGAGCCATGCCATTTTCACGCCGGGGTTCGACGGCTGGCTGGAAGCGATCGAGCGGGACATCGATCTGCTCAAACCCGACTCGATGAAGGGGTACACCATCGGTGATAACACCAACAAGTATCTCTCCAAGCATCCGTGGCACATGGACGACGAGCGATTGGTCTATAACGCCTACGAGAGATTCCTCAGAGCGGGATTGAGGAATGTGTGCGTGCACAAAGGGTTGTTCCCGCCGTCGCTGGCGCAAGAATTTCCGCACCTGTTGCCCTACTGTGATGTGCGAGACGTCGTGCAAGCGGCAAAGGATTGGCCGCAACTCAATTTCATCATCTACCACGGCGGCTATCGTCATGCGGGCGGCGGCCGCGCCGAGGACGCTTGGTCGGAGTTCGAGCGCACCGGGCGGATCGAATGGGTCACCGATCTGGCGGAGATTCCGGCCAAGCACGGTGTCGCCAACGTCTACGCCGATGTCGGACAGTTGTTCGCGCAAACCACGCTCGCAGAGCCGCGCTTGGCCGCCGTAATGCTAGGGCAACTGATCAAGGGCTTGGGTGTCGACCACGTGTGCTGGGGCACCGATGCCATCTGGACCGGCTCGCCGCAGTGGCAGATCGAGGCGCTGCGGCGATTGGAGATTCCCGCGGCGCTGCAGGAGAGATACGGCTTCGATCCCTTGGGGCCCGCCGATGGGGCGGTCAAGAATGCCATCCTCGGCGGTAACAACGCTCGGTTGTACGGCTATGACATGGGGCAAAGCGCTGCGCTGCAAAATGACGGGCTTGCCGCGCTGAGGTCGGCGTATGAGCAGCGCGGCGGCGGGCGGTCCAACATAGCGTACGGCTACATAAGGCGATCCGTCTGATGCAGGACGCCGAGCGCTTTGGAAGCGCGGCGCGGGGGCGGGTTACAATCAGCCGCGGATATTGTGCCGCTTGAAGCCTCTATGAAGCCCATGTTTAGTTCGTCCCAGATGCTGGCCGCGCTACAGGAGCATCTCGGGCAGCGCGGCGTGGAGGTCGAACGTCTGACCACGGATACGGCGATCGACGCGATGATCGAGTGGTTTCGCAGTGCGTCCCTGCTCGACGTCTCTTCGAAAAACGAGACCGATGTCCTGGTCCATCGTTACGGGGGATGGTCCGAGGGTTGCGTCACCGGATTCAAGTTCAGCGTACTGCGGCAAATTGCGAAGCGAGACGCGGTCGGGGGTGAAACACAGTGGCTTGCCGGGATCACGCTTATGTTCGAGCCCAGCCGATATGCAGACCTCGAACCGTTCTCGACCGTGTCGACGGATTGGCAATCCTTGGAAGCGTTTCGCAACGCTATTCGCAGCTCGCCGGCGTACGCGCTCTGCGGTGCTGTGATTCCCTCGGGCGTCATTGTGGAGAGCGGTGGGCTACGTTAGGTATCGAAGCGCGGAGCGGTCATCACCGGCGCCGCGCGTACCGCAGCGAAAATTCTCCTATTGGCGCATGCCACCTTCTCTCGTCATAATGGGTGCTGGATTCGCGTCAGGCGAGGCGCGAAGTCACTAAATCGACTAGAAGCCAAAGGAGGAGAGTCCCAGTGAACACCACATCAGTTGGCGGGGGGTTCGAGGCGGCGACGTATGCGAAAGTCGCGAAGCGCCTGATTCCGTTCTTGTTCCTCTGCTACGTCATCAACTTTCTCGATCGGGTCAACGTCGGCTTCGCGAAGTTGCAGATGGCGGGCGACTTAAAATTCAGCGACGCAGTGTACGGCTTCGGCGCTGGCGTGTTCTTCATCGGTTATTTTATCTTCGAAGTACCGAGCAACATCATTCTCGAAAAAGTGGGTGCGCGTGCTTGGATCGCGCGCATCATGATCACTTGGGGCCTCATTTCGACGGCATTCATGTTCACCGGCGACATTCGCTTCGGCGCTTTTTCCGTGCCTTTGTGCCACTTCTTTGGTTGGGCTTCGTATGTTTTTAACTTAAGTTTTTTGTTCGGCAAAGCGATTCCCGTTGCCACCTGCACCGATCCGGAAGTGACGTTTTATACGTTGCGCTTTTTGCTGGGCGTGGCGGAAGCGGGGTTCTTCCCCGGTATCATTCTCTACCTGACCTATTGGTTTCCGGGCGCCCGGCGCGCGAAGATGGTCGCGCTTTTCATGACGGCGATCGGCGTCTCGCAATTGCTGGGGTCGCCCATCTCCGGAGCGATCATGCAATTCATGGACGGCTTCAACGGCTGGCGCGGCTGGCAGTGGCTGTTCCTCCTGGAGGGGATCCCATCGGTCATCATCGGTTTCCTAGTCATCGCCATACTGCCCAACGGCCCGAGCGCGGCGAAGTGGCTCACGGCGCAGGAACAGGATTTCGTCGCCAAGCGGGTCGAAGAAGATAACGCGAGCAAGAAAGACTTGAGCGGCAAGCACAATCTCGGCGACGCCTTCAAGGACGGAAGGGTATGGGCGCTGGCGGTCGTGTATTTCTGCGGAGCGGTATGTTTCTATGCTGTCAGCCTCTGGATGCCCACCACCATTCAGGAGCTGGGCATCGATAAGAAGGACTTCCTAAAGGTGGGCCTGATCAGCATGATTCCCTGGGGCGCGAGTATCATTTCGATGGTCTATTGGGGTGGCCACTCCGATCGCACCGGCGAGCGTCGGTGGCACTCGGCTGGCGGATTTCTCGTCGAAATGGTCGGTCTACTGTTTCTGGTCATCGCCCACAAATCACCAGTGCTGTCGATCATCGGACTCACCTTGATTACCATCGGTTGGGCAGGATATGTCGTCACCTTCTGGTCGCTGCCCACGGCATTCTTGTCCGGCAGCGCCGCGGCAGCCGGCATAGCGTGGATCAATTCAGTGGGCAATCTCGGCGGCTATGTCGGACCGGAGATGATCGGGCGCATTCGCCAGGCGAGCGGCGGCGATACCACCAACGCGTTCTTGGTCTTGGCAGGGGTCGCGCTGCTCGGCGCGCTGATCATTCTGTTGCTGCCGAGGACGCAAAAGACGCCGGCCATGATGTCTGACGCGGGGCAGGCGTTGGCGACGGGCAAATAGGCGGTAGGTGCATGGAGGCGAGGGCGCCTCGACGGACGCCCTTGCCGCTGGCAAGCCGCGCTTCCCTTCCTCGCGCGGCCCGGCAGTTCTATACCAAACGTTCCTTATTGAAGAACGCCTTGCGCCAACGAGTGACGGTCACTCTTTGAAAGAGTCCGGCTTTGGTGAAGGGATCCTCATTGATGAACCGTTCGGCCACAGCGCGATCCTCGGTGTCGACGATGATGATTCCACCGTTTCCCCCGTGCCGTCGTCGTCGATCAACGCGCCGGCAGCAAGCAAGAGATGCTGGTTCTTGGAGAGATAGTCCAAGTGGGCAGCACGTGTGGTGGCCCGCAGTTCGGACGAGTTAGGTTTGTCTACCAGTTGGATAGCGTAGGGCATCGAAGCGCTCCTCTTTG